>JAEWCA010000467.1 GCA_023390875.1 Actinomycetes bacterium | reverse complement strand
GAGTACTACCCCACCAAGCCCGCGGCCCTGCGGCGGTGGCACCCCGGCGCGGGCGTCACGCTGGCGGCCGACGGCGGCGGCCCCGCACCGCAGGGCGGCTGGCGCTGGTACCGGACGCACGACGACGGGGCCGTCGCGCTCGACGTCGACGCGTTCCTCACCGACCGCGGCGACACCGTCCGGTTCGTCGTCGGACTGCTGTCCGCGACCGCGTCACGCCCGGCGTTCACCGGCTGCTTCGGGCTGCACGAGTGGGCGATGGTCTACCAGCAGGACGAGCACCGGCACCCGCTGCCGCTGCGGCTCGGCGACGCCGGGACGGACCGTGTCGTGGAGACGCACCGCATCCGGTGCTCGCACTTCGACGCGTTCCGCTTCTTCACGCCGTCGGCGACACCGCTCAACGTGCTCCAGCCCACCCGCGAGCAGCAGGTCGCGCTCGAGCAGCCCGGGTGCCTGCACGCCGCGATGGACGTCTACAAGTGGGCGACCAAGCTCGGACCCGTCGTTCCGGGTGACCTGCTGCTCGACTGCTTCGAGCTCGCGCGGGAGATCCGCACGCTCGACATGCAGGCCTCCCCGTACGACGTCTCGTCGTACGGGCTCGACCCGGTCGCGATCGAGACCCCCGAGGGGAAGGCCGAGTACGTGCGCCGGCAGCGCGACTTCGCCGCCCGGTCGGACGTGCTGCGGACCAGGCTGCTCGACGCGTGCGCAGCGGTGGGGATCACGCCCTGACACGTGGCCGGACGCGTGGCCGGACGCGTCCCGGTGGTGGCCGCCCCGGCCGTGAGGCGCGCGGATAGCATCCCGGCATGCGCCGCATCGTGGGGGTCGATGTCGCCCGGGGTCTCGCCGTCCTCGGGATGATGACGGCGCACGTCGGGCCCGACGACCACGTCACCTTCCCGCCCGGAGGGTTCGCGCAGCTCGCCGACGGCCGGCCCGCATCGCTCTTCGTGCTGCTGGCCGGCGTGTCCCTGGCCCTCCTGTCGGGCGGACCCGACGTCGCGACGGGCACCCGCCTCGTGCAGGCCCGCGTCCGCATCCTCGTCCGGGCGCTGCTCCTGTTCGGTCTGGGCGAGCTGCTCGTGCTCCTCGGCACCCCGGTCGCCGTGATCCTGCCGACGTACGGCCTGATGTTCACGTTCGGGTGCATCGCGCTGCGCTGGTCCCGGCCGGCACTGCTGCTCGGTGCCGCGACGTTCGCGCTCGTCGGGCCGCCGCTCGTCCAGGCGCTCGCCGCGATGCTGCTGCGCGGACCGCTCAACCAGGTGGCCGACCTCGCCGTGGGGCACTACTACCCCGCGCTGGTGTGGACGGCGTACCTGCTGGTCGGCATGGCCGTCGGGCGCAGCGACCTGCGCTCGCCCCGGCTGCGCGCGGCGGGCGCGCTGGTGGGGGTCGGTCTGGTGGTGCTCGGCCACGGCGGCTCCTGGGTGGCCCGCGAGCTGCTCGGCTGGCCGGAGCGCCTCGCGACGTCCGCACCGCACTCGTCGACGACGTTCGAGGTCGTCGGCAACACGGGCGTCGCCCTGCTCGTGCTCGCGGGTGCGTTGGCGGCGGCGGACCGGTGGCCGCGCACGCTCGCACCGCTCGCCGCCGTCGGGTCCCTCGCCCTGACCGCCTACACCGTCCACGTCATGGCGATCGCCGTGCTCGGCGACCAGGTCGTCCGGCAGCCGACCGTCGGCGGTTGGCTCGCGTTCCTCGGCACCACCGTCGCGCTGTGCTGGCTGTGGGCGTCCACCGTCGGCCGCGGACCGTTCGAGTGGCTGCTCCACCGCGTCTCGACCGCGGCCGCGGACGCGGGGACGCGCGACGAGCAGCAGGAGGAGCCGTCGCGCGTCGGCTGACGACCGCTGCGGTGACCTCGAGCGTCCAGAGGACGTCACCGCGCAGCATGGTCCTCGTCCTGGCTGCGGGTGGACCCCGACGAGTTCGAGGCAAGCTGCTGGGGCAGCCGGCAGCCGGCGGCTCGTACGGGTCGGCGATCGAGCCGGACGAGATCGAGAGGCTCGAGGCCGGCGGCGAACCCGGGGGTCAGGCGTCGACGGCGTACCGGCGGACGAACGCTGCGAGCACGAGCGGCGGCGCCCAGACGTGCGACCGTCGCGCGCGCTCCGCGAGCGTGTCGTGGTCCACCGGACGGAAGTACCCGTACTCCCGGTACACGCCGAGGCGCGTGATGATGCCGTCGACGTCCAGCTCGGGGTGGAACTGCGTCGCGTAGAGGTTCTGCCGCACCCGGAACATCTGCACGGGGCACGTCGCGGACGACGCGAGCAGCGTCGCGGTCGGCGGCAGCACGCTGCACGCCTCCTTGTGCCCGACGAAGGCGTCGAACGTGTCCGGCACCTGAGCGAGCAACGGGTCGGCCCGACCCTCGGGCGTCAGCGTGATGGTGACGGCCCCGATCGGCTCGGGGTACCTCCGGTCGATGACGCCGCCCTGGTGCACGCCGAGCGTCCCGACGCCGTAGCACGCGCCGAGGAACGGCAGGTCGCGGTCGACCACGTCGTCGAGCAGCGCCGCGACCTCCTCCTCGACGCGTCGCTGCGTCGGGGACTTGTCCTCCTCGGGCGTGCTGGCGTCGAACGGGCTGCCTCCGACGAGGATCCCGGAGATCTCGTCGAGGTCGAGCGCCGGGATCGGGCCTGCCTCCATGCGGACGCGGCGCAGGTCCTGCGGCCGCAGGCCCCCGTAGCGCAGCATCGCCGCGTACTCGCCGTCGGCGGCCTTGTCCTCGGCGCGCGAAGCCAGCAGCACGAACGGCTTCATGGACCGAGGCTAGCCAGCGGCCGGGGTCCCAGCCCTGCGAGCGGGCTCGGCCGTGCCAGGACGGCCCCGCGAGCGGGCACCGCGGCGGGGCCGGCGTGCGAGGATCGGGCGTGCCCGCCACCTCGACCGCGACCCTCGCCGAGCGGATCCCCGCCGACCCGACCGACGCCGACGCGCTGTACGAGGCGTTCACCGGCTGGGCGGGCGAACGCGGCCTGTCGCTCTACCCGCACCAGGACGAGGCGCTGCTCGAGCTCGTCACCGGGTCGCACGTCATCCTGTCGACCCCGACCGGGTCGGGGAAGTCGCTCGTCGCGACCGCCGCGCACTTCGTCGCGCTCGCGCAGGGCCGCCGCACGTTCTACACCGCTCCTCTCAAGGCGCTGGTGAGCGAGAAGTTCTTCGCGCTCGTCGAGGCGTTCGGCTCGGCGAACGTCGGGATGATGACGGGCGACTCGTCGGTCAACCCGGGCGCGCCGATCATCTGCTGCACGGCCGAGATCCTCGCCAACCTGGCCCTGCGCGACGGGGACGACGCCGACGTCGGCCAGGTCGTGATGGACGAGTTCCACTTCTACGCGGACCCGCAGCGCGGCTGGGCTTGGCAGGTGCCGCTGCTCGAGCTCAGCAAGGTCCAGTTCGTGCTGATGTCCGCGACGCTCGGCGACGTCGGGTTCTTCGCGGAGGACCTCACTCGACGGACCGACCGCTCGGTCGCCGTCGTCACGAACGCCGAGCGTCCCGTGCCGCTGACGTTCACGTACGCGGTCGAGCCTCTGCACGAGCTGCTCGACGAGCTCGTGAAGACGCGCCGATCCCCCGTCTACGTCGTGCACTTCACGCAGAAGGACGCCGTCGAGCGCGCGCAGTCGCTGCTGTCGACACCGTTGGCGAGCCGTGAGCAGCGCGACGCGATCGCGGCTGAGCTCGGCGCGTTCCGGTTCGGGCCGGGGTTCGGCCGCACGCTGTCGCGGCTGCTCCGGCACGGGGTCGGCGTGCACCACGCGGGGATGCTGCCGAAGTACCGGCGGGTCGTCGAGCGGCTCACCCAGAAGGGCCTGCTGCCGGTGGTGTGCGGGACCGACACGCTCGGCGTGGGCATCAACGTGCCGATCCGCACGGTGGTCCTGACGAGCCTCGTGAAGTACGACGGCGTCCGGATGCGGCACCTGTCGGCGCGCGAGTTCCACCAGATCGCGGGCCGCGCCGGCCGGGCGGGCTTCGACACGGTCGGCGAGGTCATCGTGCTGGCCCCGGAGCACGTCATCGAGAACCGCAAGCTCCTGGAGAAGGCGGGCGACGACCCCCGCAAGCTCAAGAAGATCGTCCGCAAGAAGGCCCCCGAGGGTGCCGTGAACTGGACCGACAAGACGTTCGAGCGCCTGCGCGACGCACCGCCGGAGCCGCTCACGTCGAGCTTCCAGGTGTCGCACGCGATGGTCCTGCACGTGCTGGCCCGCCCGGGCGACCCCGTCGCGCACATGGTGCGGCTGCTCACCGACAACCACGAGCCCGAGGGGGCGCGCGGCCGGCACGTCCGGCGTGCGGTCGCCGTCTACCGGTCGCTGCGCGCCGCAGGCGTCGTCGAGCGCGTGTGGGTCGACGACCCGTCCGCCCCGAAGGGACGCCGCCGCACCGTCCGCCTCACGCACGACCTGCCGCCCAACTTCGCGCTCAACCAGGCCCTGTCGCCGTTCGCGTTCGCCGCGCTCGACCTCCTCGACCAGCAGGACCCGGCCTACGCGCACGACGTCGTCTCGGTGCTCGAGGCCACGCTCGACGACCCGCGCCAGGTGCTCGCCGCGCAGGAGAACCGGGCGCGCGGCGAGGCGGTCGCGGCGATGAAGGCCGACGGCCTGGAGTACGACCAGCGGATGGCGCTGCTCGAGGACGTCACGTACCCGCGCCCGCTCGCCGACCTGCTTGAGGCAGCCTTCTCGACGTATCGCTCCACGAATCCGTGGGTCGCCGACCTCGCGCTGGCGCCGAAGTCAGTGGTCCGCGAGATGCACGAGCGGGCCATGACGTTCGCGGAGTACGTCTCGCACTACCAGCTCGACCGCACCGAGGGCGTGCTGCTCAGGTATCTCGCGGACGCCTATCGAGCACTGCGCCAGACCGTCCCCGAGGACGCCCGCACCGAGGAGCTGTGGGAGGTCGTCGAGTGGCTCGGCGACCTGGTCCGCCGCACCGACTCGAGCCTGCTCGACGAGTGGGAGCGCCTCAGCAACCCCGAGGACGAGCACGGCGCGGACGCCCCGGGCGGCATCGACGAGGACATCCCCGAGCCGATCACCGCGAGCCCGCGCGTGTTCCGGGCGCTCGTGCGCGGCGCCCTGTTCAAGCGCGTCGAGCTCGTCGCCCGCGAGCAGTACGGCGCCCTCGCCGCGCTCGGTGACCGCGACCCCGACGACGCCCCGTGGACGTCCGAGCGGTGGGCCGAGGCGATGGACCCCTACTACGACGACCACGACGTCGTGCTCACCGGTCCGCCGGCGCGCGGCCCGGGGCTGTTCCTCGTGACGCCCGGTCCGGCGGCGTGGGAGGTGCGCCAGCTCCTCGACGACCCCGAGGGCGACCACGACTGGCGGATCGACGCCGTGGTGGACCTCGCGGGCTCCGACGAGACCGGCGAGGTGCAGCTCCGGATCGTCGCCGTCGGCCCCCTCTGAACCGTCCGATGAGGCAAGGCTTGCCTGTGTTTGCGCAGGTCAGGGCAGCCTTTCCTGCGATGACAAGCCTCGATCGGCGGCCTACCGTGGCCGTATGACCGTGCTCTCGAACGCCCTCATCGGCACTCCCCGACCGGTCGACGCACCCCCGTCGGCGGGCACCCTCAACCAGCTGCGCGCCGGAGTGCTCGGCGCCAACGACGGCATCGTGTCCGTCGCGGCGATCCTCCTCGGCGTCGCGGGGGCGTCGCCGTCCCGGTCCGCCCTGGTGACCGCCGGCGTCGCCGGTCTCGTCGCGGGCGCCCTGTCGATGGCGAGCGGCGAGTACGTGTCCGTGAGCTCCCAGCGCGACGCCGAGCGGGCTGGTCAGGCGCCCGAGGACGAGCAGACGAACCCCTGGCACGCGGCGGTCGCGTCGCTCGGCGCGTTCGTGGTCGGCGGCCTGATCCCGATGCTCGTCGTGCTGCTGCCGTGGGGGTCGGTGCGCGTCCCCGCGGTCGTCGTGGCCGTCGCGCTCGCGCTCGTCGCGACCGGCGCGATCAGCGCACGCATCGGCAACGCGGCCGTCCCGCGGGCCGTGCTGCGCAACGTGCTCGGCGGCGGGATCGCGATGGCCGTGACGTACGGCGTGGGCAGCCTCGTCGGCCTGTTCGTCTGACGCCTACCCTGGCGCCGTGGCCAAGCACGCCCCGACCGGCACCCCGGCGCTCGTCGCGCTCGCGGCGGCCGGCGTCCCGCACACCGCGCACCCGTACGAGCACGACGCGTCGAACGACGTCGGCTACGGCCTCGAGGCGGCGCAGGTGCTCGGCGTCCCGCCCGAGCAGGTCTTCAAGACGCTCATGACGGTCGTGGACGGGACGCTCACCGTCGCCGTCGTGCCCGTCACGGGCAAGCTCGACCTCAAGGCGCTCGCCCAGGCGGTCGGCGGCAAGAAGGCGGCGATGGCGCCGAAGCCCGACGCCGAGCGGGCCACCGGGTACGTGGTCGGCGGCATCTCCCCGCTGGGTCAGAAGACGGCCCACCCCACGGTCGTCGACGAGACCGTCTGGCTGTTCGACACCGTCCTCGTCTCGGGCGGGCGACGCGGTCTCGACGTCGAGCTCGCGCCCGACGACCTCGTCCGGCTCACGGCCGCGACGGTCGCCGACATCGCGCGCGACTGACCGCCGGTACCGTACGACGCCATGACCGACGTGCCGGAGCCTGCCGTGCTCGTCGCGCGCCTCGCGGCGGTCCGGGGCCGCATCGAGCGCGCCGCGACGGCCGCGGGACGCACGCCCGGCCAGGTCCGGCTGCTGCTCGCGACCAAGACCATGCCCGCGCCGGTGGTGCGCGCCGCGCTCGAGGCCGACGCCACGATGCGCCGCGACGACGCGTCGCTCGCGCCGGTGCTGATCGGCGAGAACCGCGTGCAGGAGCTCGTCGCCAAGGGTCCCGAGCTCGTCGACCTCGCACCGGCGACGCACCTCATCGGCCCGTTGCAGTCGAACAAGGTGAACGCCGCCCTGCGCTGGGCGACGTGCGTCGAGTCGGTCGAGAGCCTCGACCTTGCGCGGCGGTTGTCGGACCGCGCGGGCGACCGGCGCGTGGACGTGTGCGTGCAGGTCAACGTGTCGGGCGAGCCGACGAAGCACGGGGTGCGGCCCGAGTCTGCCGTCGAGCTCGCGCTCGACGTGGCCGCGCTGGACGGCGTGCGGCTCACCGGCTTCATGACCGTCGGCGCGAACTCGCCCGACGAGGGCGTGGTGCGGGCGGGCTACGCGCTCCTGCGCCAGGTCCGCGACCAGGTGCTCAGCTCCGGCGCCCCGGGCACGACGGACGCACGCGAGCTGTCGATGGGGATGAGCCGGGACCTCGAGGCCGCGGTCGCCGAGGGGGCGACCGTCGTCCGCGTCGGCACGGCCGTGTTCGGCAGCCGCACCATCTGACGCAGCACGACGAGGCGAGCAGCCCGCGACGACCCGTGCGCGGCGCCCGCGGTCCGCGCCCGGCGGCTCGCCGCGAGCTCACGCTCGTGCAGCAGGCTCATGCGGCGCAGCGCCCGGTCGAGGTCCGTGCGGTCGAGATCCGTGCGGTCCAGGTCGTCGTCCATCGTCCTCCCCCTCGTTCGCTGCACAGGAGTCCTGGACGTCCCACCAGATACATGTCGTCGACGACCGTGGTCCTTGCACGTCGCCGCCGGCCCGCCGTGTCGTCCGGTGCCACGTCTCGCGCCGGTGCCGCGAGGATGGGGGCCATGGACGACGATCCCCCGACGCGCTTCCCCCGCTGGGTCTACGGCGTGGGCTCGGAGCCCGACGCCCGGTTCTCGCTCGCCAACGAGCGCACGTTCCTCGCGTGGGTCCGCACGTCGCTCGCGCTGCTCGCCGGCGGGGTCGCGCTCGAGGCCCTCGACCTGCCCATCGAGGTCCGGCTGCGGTTCGCCGCGTCGCTCGTGCTCGTGACCGTCGGGGTCGTCGCGCCGGTGGCCGCGTGGATCGGCTGGGCGCGCGCGGAGCGGGCGGTGCGGCAGCGACTCCCGCTGCCCGCGCCGTCGTCGTTCGGGCTGCTCGTGGTCGGCGTCGTGCTCGCCGGCGGGCTCGTGCTCGTGGGCATGGTGCTGGCGTGAGCGTGCCCGTCGCACCCGACGAGGGGCTCGCCGCCGAACGGACGCGCCTCGCGTGGCGGCGCACCGGCCTGGCGCTCGCGGCGGGGAGCATCGCCG
>JAEWCA010000408.1 GCA_023390875.1 Actinomycetes bacterium | reverse complement strand
GGCCTCGGCCGTCCCCGGAAGACCGTTTCTGACGAACCGAAGGGAACAGACGGTGAAGAAGGCTCTCGAGGCCCGCCGAGGCTCCGCCGACTCCGGCTTCAGCCTCATCGAGGTCGTCGTCGCCCTGTTCCTGCTCGGCATCGTCGCCGCAGCGGCGCTCGCCTTCTTCGTGCGCGCGATGCAGAACACCAACCACCTGCAGCGGTCGCAGGCCTCCGTGGCCGTGGCGAACCAGGCGATGGAGCTCGCGCGCTCCGTCTCCGCGCGCGAGGTGGACACCACGAACCACGTGAGCGGGCTGCTCATCGGCCGCAGCTCGACCGAGACCGACGCGGCGTGGGCCGCGTACCCGGCGGACGTCACGCTGATGAACAAGGTGTCCGACGGCTGGGCGGCGAGCCGGCCCGTCGTCGACGCCTCGACCGGCCGGAAGTCGGTCGTCCCGGTCGTGACGACCGCGAAGGTCGGGGGAGTCGACTACAAGGTCACGACGCTGATCGGCACGTGCTACCGCCCGAAGGCGGCGAGCGCGAGCGAGCAGAACTGCGTCAAGACCGGCACGTCGTCGGACGTGCTGATGTACCGGGTGACCGTCGTGGTCAGCTGGAAGGGCAGCAAGGCGCAGTCGTGCACGACCGCAGCTCCGTGCGAGTACCGCACGTCGACGCTCGTCGACCCCACGCTCGACGCCAACTGGAACCTCACCGCGAAGCCCGTCGCCTACGACGACGCGATCTCGTCGGTCGCCGGCACGACGTCGGCGCTCCCGACCAACGTCCTGGCGAACGACGTCATGGGCACCGTCACCGCAAACCCGACGACCATCACGTCCGGGCCGGGCTTCGGCACGGCCACCGTCACCACGTCCGGGGCCTCGATGGGCTACATCACGTACGTGCCGGGCAACTCCTCGGGCACGACGTCGCTCACGTACAAGCTCAAGGACGCCGCAGGCCGACAGTCCAACGAGGCGACCGTGATGATCACGGTGCTCCCGAAGGCCACCGCTGACACCGCGACCGCGTTCGCCGGAGGGGCCGATGTCGACATCGACGTCCTCGCGAACGACCTCGGCACGGGCCTGACGATCGTCAAGACCAGCGGGTCGGCCACGGTGGTCGGAGGCAAGCTGCGGTTCACGCCCCCGTCGACCGCCGGCACGGTGACGCTGCAGTACAAGGCGGTGGACTCCTCGACGCTGGAGAGCTCAGTCGTCAACGTCGTCGTCACCGTGCAGACGCCCGTCACGCCGAACGGCGGTACACCGTCGATCACGCTTCCGTACAGCGCGACGGCCACGGCTGCGAACCTCGACATCCTCAACAAGACGAGCAACGCCTCGAACTACACGATCGCGCTGGGCACGACGCTGCCGAGCCAGGGCTCGGTGACCCTGAACCCGGCGAAGACGGTCGCCACGTTCAACCAGGTCGCCGGGCAGCCGGTGGGGCTCTACACGTTCACGTTCACCATCACGAACCCGACGGGCCCGAAGACCGGCCCGACCGGCACGTACACGATCGCGATCGTCCCGGCAGCCGTCGCCGACTCCGCCGTGTCGATGAAGGACAACGCCACGCCGACCGCCATCTCGGTCGTGTCGAACGACCTGCCGGCGGCGTCGGGCTGGAGCGGGAAGTACAAGATCGTGGTGGTCAACGCGTCGAGCAACGCGAACTGCGGGTCCGCCTCCGTGGTCGACGCGAACGCCGGCACGGTGAAGTTCACGCCCAAGAGCACGTCCATCTCGACCTCGTGCTCGTTCACGTACGACTACCGCTTCGAGAGCAGCAGCGGCGCGTCGTACGTCTCGAACACCGTGACCAACACCGTGACGGTGAACCCGTGAACCGGCTGCGCGAGGCCCTGCGCCGCCGGGGCGACGACTCCGGCATGTCGCTGACCGAGCTCATCGTCGCGATGGGCATCTTCTCGGTCGTCGTCGTCATCTTCATGGCGGGCGTCGTCGTGATGACGAAGAACACCGCCCGGGCGCAGGCCGTGGGGGACTCGGGGGACGCGGCGCTGAAGATCTTCCAGCGCCTCGACAAGGAGGTCCGCTACTCGTCGGGCATCAATGCGGGCGGCGCCGGCACGACGGCGGGCACGTACTACGTCGAGTACCTCATCACCGCGGTCGACGCCGGCACGCAGCCGAAGTGCGTGCAGTGGCGGTACTCGTCGGCGACGCACAAGCTCGACCGCCGCACGTGGCCCAACGTGTCGGCGCCGACCGCGTCGGCGTGGCTCACGATGGCGACCACCGTGCGCAACGACCTGACGGACACCACCCAGCGCCCCTTCGTCTTCCAGAAGGCCGACGACACGAACGTCAACCAGCGGCTCGTCGTGCACCTGGACCTGGGGTACGGCGCGGCCAACGGGAAGCGCGGCGCCTCGATCGACTCGGTGTTCGTCGCCCGGAACACGTCGAAGCTGTCGCAGTCGAACAACCTCAACGGCGCCGGCGCCAACGTCACTCCTGTGTGCAACCAGCTGGGGAGGCCCTGATGGTCGTCCGTCCGTCCCGCCCGTCGCGGCTCGCTGTCGTCGCGGCCGTGCGCCGCCGTCTCGACGGTGACACCGAGAGCGGCATCGCGATGCTGACGGCCATCCTGCTCATCATGGTGATGGCGGCCCTGAGCGTGCTCATGCTCGGCGTCGTCACGGCGCAGGTGCGCCCGACGATGTTCGCCGACAAGAACGGCCGGACCGTCTTCGCCGCCGAGACGGGGCTCGACGCCGCGCTCAGCCAGATGCGCTCGGCCCTCGCCGCGCCGGACCTGCTCACGGGCAAGGTCTACGGGAGCCCGGCCAAGCTGCCGTGCACGGTGCAGGGCAAGGTGGGTGCGGCCGGCTCGACGCTCCGGTACCAGGTCACGGTGACGTACTTCGATGACAACCCGGCCGGCAAGGACGACGCGTGGCGTGCCGCGAACCAGATGGCGTGCTCGCCGACCACGGGCGTCGGCACGGCGCCGAGCTTCGCGCTGCTGTCCGCGGAGGGCCTCGACGCCGGCGTCCCCGGGTTCGCGTCGACCCAGGGCGACCGCGCGATCGAGACGATCTACACGTTCCAGGTCACGAACAACAACATCGACGGCGGCATCATCTACGCCTTCGGCGACAAGCACTGCCTCAAGGCGACCGGCCAGACGAGCGGTTCCAAGGTCACGTACCAGGCGGCGTCGAGCTGCAAGGACACCGACCCGACGGTGCTGTGGACCTACGCGTCCGACTACAAGATCCACCTGTCGGTCACCGACCTCGGTGGCCCGGCCGCGGCGATGTGCCTCACGGGCAACGCGCAGACCGGCGGCAACATCGACGTCACGCTGAAGAACTGCAACTCCGAGACGGTCAACCAGTACTTCAGCTGGATCGGTGGCGCGCACTGGACCGGCCAGAAGGCGGACAACTCGAACTACTCGAGCCCCGCGATGTGCCTCGGTTCCGGCGACTCGACCTACACCGACACGACGCTGGTCGGCAAGACGCTCAAGTACGGCGCGTGCCTCGGGGACAACTCGACCAACGGCTCCTGGGACCCCGACCCGCGCGTCGGCGCCGGCCCGGCCGGCAAGGCGACGAACCAGATCGTCAACTTCCTCGAGTTCGGTCGCTGCATGGACGTCACGGGCGAGCAGATCACGGCGACGTTCATGATCTCCTACCCGTGCAAGCAGGATCCGAGCCCGTCGAAGTCCAACGTCAAGTGGAACCACAAGTGGACGTACTCGGAGCCGACCGGTCTCAAGGGCTGGGTCGTGGGCACGATCACGGTCAACAACGGCAGCACCTACTGCCTCCAGACGCCCGCTGCCTCGGACGACCCCGCGTACCCGATCTTCAAGTCCTGCACGGGCGCCGCGAACCAGAAGTGGACGCGGCACGCCGAGGAGGCCACGTACGCCGACAGCTGGACGTTCACGGACACGTACGGGCGGTGCATCTCGCTTGGTGAGAAGATGTCGGCCACCGAGATGTGGTCCAAGCTCACCGTCGCGACGTGCAACAACGGTCCTGAGCAGAAGTGGAACGCACCGGCGAACGACCAGAAGGCACGCCTCGACGACCTGCGGGAGCTGAACTGACGGGGGAGTCCGGCCTCACCGCGGTGTTCGTCGGACTCGTCACGGTCCTCGGGCTGCTCATCGGCTCGTTCCTCAACGTCGTCGTCTGGCGCGTGCCGCGCGGCGAGTCGGTCGTCAGCCCGCCGTCGGCGTGCCCGCGCTGCGGCGCCCGGATCGCCTGGTACGACAACCTGCCGGTGGTTTCGTGGCTCGTGCTGCGCGGCCGGTGCCGGCGGTGCCACGAGCCGATCTCGGTCCGCTACCCGCTCGTCGAGGCCGGGACCGGCCTGCTGTTCGGCCTGGTCGCGTGGCACTTCGGCATCTCGTGGACCACGCCCGCGTACCTGTACCTCGCGGCGATCTCCGTCGCGCTCGCGCTCATCGACATCGACGTGCACCGGCTGCCGAACGCGATCGTGCTGCCGTCGTACGTGGTCGTCCCGGTGCTGCTGGCCGTCGCGAGCTGGGGTGCGGACGACTGGCCCGCGCTCCTGCGCGCCGTCATCGGCGGCGTCGTGCTGTACGCGTTCTACTTCGTTCTCGTGCTCGTCTACCCGCGGGGCATGGGCTTCGGCGACGTCAAGCTCGCCGGCATCCTCGGCGCCTACCTCGCGTGGCTCGGCTGGGGATCGCTCGTCGTCGGGGCTTTCGCCGCATTCCTCGTGGGCGGCGTGTTCTCGATCGTGCTCATGGCGACAGGTCGCGCGGGCCGGAAGTCGAAGATTCCTTTCGGTCCCTGGATGCTGATCGGCTGCGCCATCGGGGTGGCATTCGGCGAATCACTCTGGTCGGCGTACCTGGACGTCCTCTCCTGACTTTTCCTGCCTCATTCGGGTGACCCCGGGGCTCAAGTCCCGGTGTCGTTCTCCCGATAGGCACGAGAGGTAGGGCAGAGACGTCCGGAAGGAACAACCTGTGGGTAAGTCTCGAGTGATCGGGCTCGACATCGGCACGACTGCGGTCCGTGCTGCCCAGCTGGACTTCGGCAACGGCGGCCCCGGCCGGTCCCAGCCGACGCTGACCAGGTACGCCGAGGTGCCGCTCCCGCTGGGGGCGGTCCGCGACGGCGAGGTCACGGACCAGGACGCGGTGGTGCACGCGCTGCGCCAGCTGTGGGCGAACGGCAAGTTCGAGTCGAAGGAGGTCGTGATCGGCGTCGGCAACCAGCGCGTCGTCGTGCGCGAGCTCGCCGTCCCGGCGATGCCGCTGTCGCAGATCCGCGCCTCCCTGCCCTTCCAGGTGCAGGAGCTGCTGCCGATGTCGACCGACGAGGCGCTGCTCGACTTCTTCCCCACGGGGGAGGGCGACTCCGAGCAGGGGCGCGTCGTGCACGGCATGCTCGTCGCCGCCGTGCGCGCGACCGTCACGGCCAACGTGCTCGCGGTCGAGTCCGCGGGGCTCAAGCCGACGATGGTCGACCTCAACGCGTTCGCCCTGCTGCGCGGCATGACGCGTGGCGAGCACCAGAACCGGACCGTCGCGGTCGTCGACATCGGCGCCCGGGTCACCAACGTCGCGATCGTCGCGCACGGCGTGCCGCGCTTCGTCCGGACCCTGCCGCACGGCGGCCAGGACGCGACGGACGCGATCGCCCGCTCCATGACGATCTCCGCGACCGAGGCCGAGGCGGTCAAGCGCCAGATCGGCGTCGGCTACGCGGTGGGCCCCGAGCTGCAGATCGCCGCCGAGGCGTCGTCGACGCTCATCCGGAACCTCATCGAGGCCGTCCGCAACACGTTCTCGTACTACACGTCGAACGGCCCCGGCGCCGGCATCGACCTCGTGGTCCTGACCGGCGGCGGCGCCCAGCTGCCCGGCCTCGGTCAGTTCCTGTCGAGCGCGAGCCGCCTGCCCGTGACCCTCGGCAACCCGCTGGAGACCGTCCAGGTCGCGCGGTCGGCCGGTGGGCGCGAGGCGTTCGCCGGTCACGAGTCGCTCATGGCGCTGCCCATGGGCCTGGCCTACGGAGTGGCGGCATGAACCTCACGACGACGCTGGGGTCGAAGTCCAAGACGACGAAGACCGGGTCGAAGGGCTCGTCGTTCGTCGTCGGGCTCCCGCAGGTCAACCTGCTCCCGCCCGAGGTCAAGGCCGCGCGCGGCCTCGTCAACATCAAGCGCTGGCTCGGGCTGTCGCTCGTGTTCGTGCTGGCGCTGGCCGTCCTCGCCTATGGGTTCTCGTTCCTCGAGAACCAGCGGACGCAGGGTGAGCTCGCCGACGCGCAGCAGGAGAACGCCAGGCTCATGCAGGAGCAGGCCGAGTACGCCGAGGTGCCGCAGGTGCTCTCCGAGCTCAAGCGGTCCGAGAGCGCGCGCACGCTCGGCATGGGTGCCGACGTCCTGTGGAAGCCGTACATCGACGCGATCGCCGCCGTGCTGCCCGCGGGCGTGAGCATCGACAACTTCACCGTGACGCAGTCCACGCCGTTCTCGGCGGGCCAGACGGTTGCCGACCCGCTCATCGAGCCGGGTCTCGGGTCGATCGTCTTCACGGTCCGCACGTCGACGCTGCCCGACGACGCCGCCTGGCTCGACGCCCTCAACTCGATCCCGGGCCTGGGCGACGCCACCATGACGAGCGCCGCTCTCATGCAGACCGAGGGCGAGCCGTACTACGGGGTGACGACCTCCGTGCAGATCCTGGAGTCGGCCCTGTCGGGTCGCTTCGTCCCCACCGAGGAGAACTGACGTGACCGGTACGAAGGCCGGCCCCTGGATCACCGGCACCGTCGTCGCGGCGCTCGTCATCCTCCTGGCCGCATGGTTCCTCGGCGTCTCGCCGCAGCTGTCCGCCGCGGCGGACAACAAGGAGCAGACGCAGGCGCAGACCGAGGCCAACGCGCAGCTCGAGTCGAAGATCACGCAGCTCGCGAAGCAGTTCGCCAAGCTCGACGAGTACAAGGCGCAGCTCGCGGCCGCCCGGGTCCAGATCCCGACGGACCTGCAGCTCGCCGCGTACCAGCGCGAGCTCAACCAGATCGCGAGCGTCCACGAGGTCGTCATCCTCAGCCTCGGCGTCACGTCGTCGACCGAGGTGAAGGTCACGACGGCCGCGCCCCCCGCGACTGAGCCGGCCGAAGGCGACGCAGCCGCCGGCACCGACCCGTCGGCCGCCCAGGACCCGGCAGCGTCGGGTGCCGCGACCACGAACGTCGACGTGCCCGGGTTCTACCAGGTGCCCGTGACACTCGAGGTGATCGGTACCTACCAGAACGTGCTGGCGTTCGTGCAGGACGCACAGGTCGGTACGAGCCGGCTGCTGATGGTGACCGGCGTGACCGGCACCAGCCAGTCGGTGGCGGAGGAGTCCGGCGGGCGTCCCGCCACTGCTGCGGGCGACCTCGACGTGGTCCTCTCGGGTGCGCTGTTCGTGCTGACCGAGCAGACGCCAGCGGCCCCGGCGCCGGTCGACCCCGCGGCGCCCAAGCCGGCGCTGCCGGTGCCTCCGGGTGACAAGAACCCGATGGTGCCGCTGCCCTGATGGTCCCGCGTGCGGGCCGTGACGACTCGTCGTCACGG
>JAEWCA010000381.1 GCA_023390875.1 Actinomycetes bacterium | reverse complement strand
GCACCCGCCGGTGTCGCGCCGGCTGCCGCCCGGGTGGATGGACCGCGCGGGCCCCGCGTTCGCGCACGCCGCGGAGCGGGTCGCGCCCGGGTGCCGTGTGCACGTGCTCGCCCCGGGGGAGGGCGTGACGGTCGACTGACGTCGGACGGCCGCGCCGGCTGCGACACGCCACGCGGCGTGTCGCTGGCATCGAACACGTGTTCGGCTAGTGTGGTCCTCGGGTGACCGCCTCCGAGCCGCCCACAGCCCGCGCCGGCGTCCTGCCGGACCCAGGGGCTGTGAGGGTGCGGAGGTCGTGTCGGTGGTCGGGCATAGCGTCACCCGAGACGAAGACCAGCCCCCGCAGGCGCAGCGCGATCGCTGCACGAGACGAACAGGTGGCAGACCATGCCCGCACCCCAGGACCGCGCGAAGGCCCTCGAGGCCGCCCTCAGCCAGATCGACCGCCAGTTCGGCAAGGGCTCGATCATGCGCCTCGGCGACGAGGGGCGTGCCCCCGTCGAGGTGATCCCGACCGGCTCGATCGCGCTGGACGTCGCGCTCGGCATCGGCGGCCTGCCCCGCGGCCGCATCATCGAGGTCTACGGGCCGGAGTCCTCCGGCAAGACGACGGTCGCGCTGCACGCGGTCGCGAACGCGCAGAAGGCCGGCGGCATCGCGGCGTTCATCGACGCCGAGCACGCGCTCGACCCGGAGTACGCCAAGAAGCTCGGTGTCGACACCGACGCGCTGCTGGTCTCGCAGCCGGACACCGGCGAGCAGGCGCTCGAGATCATGGACATGCTGATCCGCTCGGGCGCGATCGACATCATCGTCATCGACTCGGTCGCCGCTCTCGTGCCGAAGGCCGAGATCGAGGGCGAGATGGGCGACAGCCACGTCGGTCTGCAGGCTCGGCTCATGTCGCAGGCGCTGCGCAAGATCACCGGTGCGCTCAACTCGTCGGGCACCACGGCGATCTTCATCAACCAGCTCCGCGAGAAGATCGGCGTGTTCTTCGGCTCCCCGGAGACGACCACGGGTGGCAAGGCCCTGAAGTTCTACGCCTCGGTCCGCATGGACATCCGCCGCATCGAGACCCTCAAGGAGGGCACCGACGCGGTCGGCAACCGGACCCGCGTGAAGATCGTCAAGAACAAGATGGCGCCGCCGTTCAAGCAGGCGGAGTTCGACATCCTCTACGGCGTCGGCATCTCGCGCGAAGGAAGCCTCATCGACCTGGGCGTCGAGCACGGCTTCGTCCGCAAGTCGGGTGCCTGGTACACGTACGAGGGCGACCAGCTCGGGCAGGGCAAGGAGAACGCCCGCAAGTTCCTCAAGGACAACCCCGACCTCGCGGACGAGATCGACAAGAAGATCAAGGAGAAGCTCGGGGTCGGTGCGCGTGTCGACCTTCCCGCGGACGTGCCGCCGCCGGTCGACTTCTGAGCACGTCGGGGAAGGACGTGACAGGCACGGCACGCCGTCGGGGGTGGCGTCAGGACGAGCCGCCCCCGGCGGGTGCCGCCGCGCAGGACGTCGAGCCCGACCCCGAGTCGGTGGCGCGGTCGATCGCGCTGCGGCTGCTCACGGGTGCGCCCCGGAGCCGGTCGCAGCTCGCCGAGGCGATGGCTCGCCGCAACGTCCCCGAGGACGTCGCCGATCGCGTGCTCGACAGGTTCACCGAGGTCGGGCTCGTCGACGACGCGGACTACGCCCGCACCCTCGTGCGCACGCGCCACGCCGAGCGTGGGTTGTCCCGCCGGGCGATCGCCGTCGAGCTGCGGCGACGCGGTATCGCGGACGACGTCGCGGGCGAGGCGCTGACCGAGGTCGACGAGGACGACGAGGAGGAGGCGGCGCGCGCGCTCGTGCGCCGTCGGCTCGCCTCGACGGCGGGCCTCGACCCGCAGGTGCGTGCCCGTCGCACGTACGCGGCGCTCGGTCGCAAGGGATACCCGCCGGGTCTGGTGGCCCGGCTCGTGCGGGAGGCGCTCGCCGAGGAAGGGGCCGAGCAGGGCGAGGTCGAGTCCGTGTGACGGCGCTCCTCGCCGTGACGGCGCTGCACGGGGCGGGCGATCCGGTGCGCGGTGGTATCTCGCGTATCGGGGCATTCCGGGAGCGCGGCGCCGGACGGTCGAGGTCTCGCGACCCGCGACCGCGTGGACGTCGCCCGCGGGGCGCATCCCGTAGGCGACAATGACGGGACCGACCGTCGTCCGACGGCGGGCCGCCGCGCAACGAGGTCCGGTCCCGGACCTCGGACGCCGTCGTGGGGTGCACTCCACGAGGATCAGGAGGACCAGGTGGAGGCAGGCCCCTTCGCGACCGTCGTCGGCCTGCTCGGTGCCTGCCTGGTCGCCCTGATCCTCGTCCTCGTGGCACGTCGCGAGGCGTCGGCTCAGCGGACCCGCGCGGCGGAGGACGTCTCGTCCATCAAGCAGGACGCCCGCGCCCTCCTCGCCGACGCCGAACGTCGCGAGCGCCGCGTCGCCGAGCGCGAGCAGGCACTCGACGCCGAGCGGCTCCAGGTCGAGGAGCTCGAGGCCAAGGCCCGGGCGCGGTCGGAGGAGGCGGCCGAGGCCCGCCGGGAGGGCGAGCGCCTGCGCGAGACCGCCGGGCGTGAGGCCGAGCGCCTGTCGGCCGAGACGGAACGTGCCGTCGCGGCACGTCTCGCCGAGGCCGAGCGGCTCGCGCGGGCCGAGCTGGAGCAGGTCAGCGGCCTGTCCGTCGACGACGCCCGGGCCGAGCTCACGCGGCGGCTGCTCGACCAGGCGCAGAACGACGCGGCGGCGCAGGTCCGGCGCGCCGAGGCC
>JAEWCA010000290.1 GCA_023390875.1 Actinomycetes bacterium | reverse complement strand
GCGCCGAGCGGCGCGCCGACGGTCGCGGCCACTCCTACGCCCGTCCCCACACCCGTCCCGACGGCCGTTCCCGCGCCCGCGCCGACCGGCTCGACCGCGCCCGGTGCCGTCACCGGCATCACGGTCGCGGCCACCACCGGCACGACGGTCACGCTCGAGTGGGCCGCCGTCGCGGGCGCCACGGCGTACCGCGTCTCGCAGCTCACGGGCGACGTCATCGGCGGCGTCGGCACGAGCGCGGTGACGCGGTACACGATCACGGGGCTCACGCAGTCGACCCGCTACGTGTTCGTCGTCCGTGCCGTCGGCGCGGACGGCACGCTCGGCCCGCTGTCCGACCCGGTCGACGTGTCCACCGCCGTCGAGATCGTGCGGGACACGACCCCGCCGTCGGCCCCGGGAGCGCCCGTCGCGTCCGCGGTGACCTCGAGCGGTGCGACCCTCACGTGGGCCGCGTCGACGGACCCGGGCGGCACGATGGCCCCGTTCGGCGTCGGCGGCTACGACGTGTACGTGCTGCAGGGCACCACCGAGGCGTACGTCGGGTCGTCGACCACGACCACGTACGCCGCGGCCGGGCTCGCCGCGAGCACGTCGTACACCTACGTCGTCCGGGCGCGGGACCGCACCGGCAACCGCTCCGCCGCGAGCCCGGCCGTCACGTTCACGACGCTGCCGGGCCGGCCCGCACAGGTCACCGGCGTGCGGCAGACCGGCGCGACGGGCACCACCCTCACGCTCGCGTGGGACGCGCTGCCCGGCGACGTCTCGTACCAGGTCGAGCAGATCCTCGGCGACGCCATCGCGATCGTCGGCACGACCTCGGTCGCGCGGTACACCGTGACGGGGCTGTGGCCCATGCGCGAGTACACGTTCCAGGTCCGCGCGATCGGCGCGGCCGGCGACGTCGGCCCCGCGTCCGCCCCGTTCGTGGCACACACGCTCGACGACGTGATGCCGCCGCCCGCGTCGTGCCGGGTCGCCTACGCGGCGAGCAGCTGGGGCACCGGGTTCACGGCCGGTGTCCGGATCACCAACACGGGCACCTCGCCGCTCACGTGGACGCTCGGGTTCGCGTTCGCGTCCGGTCAGCGGGTCACGCAGGGCTGGAGCGCCACCTGGACGCAGACCGGCTCGGCGGTCACGGCGACGGGCATGCCGTGGAACGCGACGCTCGCTCCCGGCGCCAGCACGGACATCGGGTTCAACGGCTCCCACAGCGGCACCAACCCGAGCCCGACGGCGTTCGCCGTCAACGGCGCACCCTGCACGGTCGGCTGACGCGCGCACGCAGCCGGACCGTGCGGCGCGGGCCCCGGTGCCGCACGAGCACCGGGGTCCGTCGTCGTGCCCGTTCCAGTCGTGCCCGTGCCAGCCGTGCCCGTGCCAGCCGCGCCCGTGTCAGTCGAGGAACAGCGCTCGCAGCCGCGTGGTCGTGAACGTGAGGCCGAGCACCACCATGACGACGTAGTACCCGACGTGCACGAGCATCGACGGGTCCAGCACGCCGAGCGTCAGGCCGCGCACCAGCTCGACGCCGTGCCAGAGCGGCATCGCCTTGATGAGCCACTGGATCGGCTCGGGGTACACGGACAGCGGGTAGAACGTCGCCGAGAACAGGAACATCGGCAGCATGACGAACGTGACCCAGTCCATCTGCTGGAACGTCTTGAGGTAGCTCGTCACGGCCATCCCCACCGACGCGAACCCGAACGCGATGAGCAGCACGGCCGGAACCGCGGCGAGCGCCGACCATGCCAGGTTCAGGCCCATGACCTGCATGACCGTGAGGAAGCCGAGCGCGTAGACGCCGCCGCGCAGCAGCGCGTAGGAGATCTCCCCGAGCGCGACGTCGAGCGGGCCGATCGAGGTGGTGAGCTGCGCCTGGTAGAGCTTGCCGAAGTGGAGCTTGAAGAACACGTTCCACGTCGAGTCGTACACGGCGCCGTTCATGGCGGACACCGCGAGCAGGCCGGGTGCGATGAACGCCGCGTACGACACCGTCTCACCGCCGGGCAGCGTGAGGTCGCCGACGAACGAGCCGAGGCCGTAGCCCATCGCGACCAGGTAGAACACGGGCTCGAAGAAGCCGGACAGCACGACCGCCCAGTTGGACGACTTCGTCGCCGTGAGGCTGCGCATGAGGATCGCGCGCGCGTTGCCGGCGTAGAGCGCGCGGACACCACCGCCGCGCCGGACGGGGGTCGGGGCCGTGGTCGTCGTCATCCGCGCAGCCTCTTCACGAACATCCGGCGGGCGAGCACCCAGCCGGTCACGGCCATGACCAGCAGGATCGCGAGGTGCACGCCGACCGGCCAGGCACCCGGCGGGGACCCGTACGAGAGCGTCCGGCCGATCTCGCTCGCGTGCCACAGCGGCGACAGCCAGCCGATCCACTGCAGCCACCCGGGCATGGTGTCGAGCGGGTAGAACGTGCCCGAGAACAGGAACAGCGGCGTGAACACGAACCGCTGCACCATCGCGAACTGGCCCTTGTCCTCCGTGATGCTCGCCGCGTACGCGAGCAGCGGCAGCCCGAACGCGAGGCCGCCGAGCGTCCCGACCGGCGGCATGAGGGCGCCCGTCCACGGGTCGACGACCGCCCCGAACGCCACGATGAGCAGGTAGTACGCGATCGTGGTGAGCAGCATCCGCACCACGACGGCGAACACGATGCCGCCGACGATCTGCTGCGGCTGCACCGGCGACGAGTTCATGCCCCAGTACAGCCGTCGCCACTTGAACCCCGACATGACGACGTACGTGAACTCGCCCATCGTGATGCCGATCGCGGACGACGCGAGCAGCGCCGGAGCGACGAACTCGAGGTACGTGACCGGCCCGTTCGCGCCGTCGGCGACGGAGACCTCGATGAACGCGGCGAGCCCGAGGCCGATGCCGAGCAGGTACACCAGCGGCTGGCCGATGCCCTCCATGACGATCGTCCACGCGTACGCGCGCATCGCGCGCCAGGTGTGCTCGGCGACGTACCACCAGCCCAGCCGCCGGGGGAGCGCGCCCGCCGTCATAGCCCGGGCCGTCGCGTCGTCGGTCGTCGACCCCGCGGGGGTGCCGCTCGTGTGCGTGCTCACTCGATCAGGCTCCGTCCCGTCAGCCGCAGGAACACGTCCTCCAGGCTCGACCGTCGCACGAGGCTCGTCGTCGGGTGCAGCCCGAGGTCCGTGATGCGCTCCAGCAGAGCCTCGCCGTCGTCCGTGTACAAGAGCACCCGGTCCGGAAGTACTTCGATGCGCTCCGCCATGCCGTCGAGCCGCGCGGCCGCCTCCGCGTTGCGGTCGGACCCGAACCGCAGCTCCGCGACCTCGCGCGACGCGTACTGCCGGATGAGCGCCGACGGCGACCCCTCGGCCATGATCCGGCCGTGGTCGACCACCACGAGCCGGTCGCACAGCTGCTCCGCCTCGTCCATGTAGTGCGTGGTCAGCACGAGCGTGGTGCCGCGCTCCTTGAGCCGGAACAACCGGTCCCACAGCACGTGCCGGGCCTGCGGGTCGAGCCCCGTGGTCGGCTCGTCGAGCATGAGGATGCGCGGCTCGTTGATGAGCGCGCGGGCGATCGTCAGGCGGCGCTTCATGCCGCCCGACAGGTCGTCGACCTTGTTCTTCGCCTTGTCGGCGAGCTGCGCGAACTCCAGGAGCTCGTCGGCCCGTGACGCGCACGTCGCACGGGGGATCCCGAAGTACCGGCCGTAGACGATGAGGTTCTCGCGGACCTTGAGCTCCGGGTCGAGGTTGTCCTCCTGCGGCACGACGCCGAGCTGCGAGCGGATCTCCGGGCCGTGCGCGTCCGGGTCGAGGCCGAGCACCCGCAGGTCGCCGGACGTGCGCGACGACACGGCACCGATCATCCGCATGGTCGTCGACTTCCCCGCACCGTTGGGCCCGAGCAGCCCGAACGACTCGCCCGCGGGCACCTCGAAGTCGATGCCGGCGACCGCCGTGAGGTCGCCGAACGTCTTGGTGAGGCCGTGGGCCGCGATGACAGGGGTCACAGCCGATCAACGTAGACCGCGGGACCGACACGAGGCACCTGGATAGGCCGATCGGGTCGATCCCACCGGTCCGAACCGGGGCGATCCGCGCGACCACCTCGTCACCGGCCCCCTGCCGTCGATCGGAGCGTGCAGCCAGTGCCGCGCCGTCCCAGGGGTCCCACCGTGCACCGTCCCGTCGTCACCTCTCCTCGCGTCCGCCTCCTCCGCCGAGGGGCGGCCGTGACGTCGAGCGTCGTCGCGCTCGGCGGCGTGCTGCTCACGGGTGGTCCCACCGCGGCGCAGCGGGACGCGGCCCACGCCGCCCGGGTCGAGCACGCGGCCCTCGTCGAGCGCGTCCGGGTGCTCGAGGAGGTGTCGGTGGCCGACGCCGCGTGGGTCGAGGGCCGGCAC
>JAEWCA010000283.1 GCA_023390875.1 Actinomycetes bacterium | reverse complement strand
GCCTGGGGCTGCACGTCGTGGCCGTCGAGCCGTCCGACGCGATGCGCGGCGAGCTGGTCCGGGCCCTGCCCGGCGCGGACGCCCGCGCCGGCACCGCGGACGCGACCGGGCTGCCGGACGCCTCGGTCGACGCCGTGACGGTGGCTCAGGCATGGCACTGGTTCGACCCGGCGACGGCGTCGGCCGAGGCCGCCCGCGTGCTGCGGCCGCACGGCCAGGTCGCGGTGCTCTGGAACATCCGGGACGACCAGACGGACTGGGTGGGCCGGTGGACGGAGATCGTGCACCGCGGCGACACCCTCACCACCGTGTACGCGGAACCCGCGCTGGGGTCGCGGTTCACGGCTCCCGAGCACGCGACGTTCCGGTGGGCCGCACCCATGCGTCCCGCCGACCTGCGGACGCTCGCGGCGAGCCGCAGCCACCTCCTCGTGCTCCCGGACGCGGAGCGCGACCAGCTGCTCGACGCGATCGACGAGCTCGTCGCGACCCACCCCGATCTGCGAGGACGCGACGTGATCGAGCTGCCCTACCGCACCGAGTGCTGGCGGGCGCGGCTCGTCGGGCGGTGACGCGCCCGGCTCGCCGTCACAGGCCGAGCACGCCCGGGAGCGCGTGCAGGTCGTGCACCACCGTGACGCCGGCCGCCGCGACGCGCTCGTCGGAGATGACGTGCCGCCGGCCGCCCGGACGGTCCAGCCAGATTCCGACCAGCCCGGCCGCCCGCGCCGCCTGCGCGTCCACGTCGAGCTCGTCGCCCACGTACGCGGTCCGCGCCGGGTCGGTGCCGAGACGGCGGCACGCCTCCGCGAACACGTCCGGGTGCGGCTTGCCGTAGCCGAGCGTGTCGACGCCGACCAGCATCGGGACCCGGTTGATGAGCCCGACGCGCTCGAGCTTCGACGTCTGGTAGGCGACCGACGCGTTCGACAGGGCCCCGACCGCGACACCCGCCTCGAGCAGCCGGTCGACGACCTCGACGACGTCCTCGTGGGCCGCCCAGGCCGACGAGAACCCTTCCTCGAACACGGCGTTCCACCGTGCGTAGCCGTCGTCGTCCAGCGTCGGGCCGCCGAACTGCGCGTGCAGCTCGTTGGCCCGCGCCATCCGCTGCTCCGCGTACCCGACCTCGCCGCGCGTGTACGCCGCGTAGTGGCCGTTGACGTCGGCGCGCCACGCGGCCACCACCTCGGCGTCGCGCTCGGCGGGCAGGTCCGGCAGGAACCGCCGTGCGACGACCCCGAGGGCCGACGCGAACGCGCCGCGCGTGTCGACGAGCGTGTCGTCGATGTCGAACAGCACGCCGTCGACGAGCGGCGTGCCCGTCACAGCGTCGCGCGCAGCGCCGCGAGGCGAGCCAGCGTCGACGCCTTGCCGAGGATCTCCATGGACTCGAACAGCGGCGGCGACACCCGTCGACCGCTCAGCGCGACCCGCAGCGGCGTGAACGCGAACCGCGGCTTCAGGCTGAGCCCGTCGATGAGCGCGGCCTGCAGCGCCTCCTGGGTCGCGGCCGTCGTGAAGCCGTCCTCCGGCAGCGCCGACAGCGCGGTCGTCGCGGCGTCGAGCGCCGAGGCGGAGTCGTCGCGCAGCGCGCCGCGGGCGTCGTCCTCGATCACGAGCGCGTCGTCCGCGACGAACAGGAAGCCGAGCATCGGCACGGCCTCGCCGAGCAGCGTGATGCGCTCCTGGATCAGCGGGGCGCCCGCGTCGAGCAGCGCGCGGTGGGCCGGCTCCAGGTCCGCGTACGAGTCCGTCGGGACCAGGCCGCCGCGGTGCAGGTACGGGACGAGCCGGTCGCGGAAGTCGTCGGCCGCGAGCATGCGCACGTGCGCCGAGTTGATCGCCTCGGCCTTCTTCAGGTCGAAGCGCGCCGGGTTCGGGTTGACGTCGGCGATGTCGAACGCGGCCACCATCTCCGGCAGCGTGAACACGTCGTTGTCCGGCGAGATGCCCCAGCCGAGCAGCGCGAGGTAGTTGAGCAGGCCCTCGGGCGTGAAGCCGCGGTCGCGGTGCAGGAACAGGTTCGACTCGGGGTCGCGCTTCGACAGCTTCTTGTTGCCCTCGCCCATCACGTACGGCATGTGCCCGAACTGCGGGACGACGCTCGCGACACCCAGGCCGAGCAGCGCCCGGTACAGCGCGATCTGCCGCGGCGTCGACGACAGCAGGTCCTCGCCGCGCAGCACGTGCGTGATGCCCATGAACGCGTCGTCCACCGGGTTGACCAGCGTGTACAGCGGGTGGCCGTTCGCGCGGACGATCACGTAGTCCGGCACCGAGCCGGCCTTGAACGTGATCTCCCCGCGGACCAGGTCCGTGAACGTGAGGTCCTCGTCGGGCATCCGCAGCCGCAGCACCGGCTCACGGCCCTCGGCGCGGAACGCCGCGACCTGCTCGTCGGTCAGCGCCCGGTCGAAGCCGTCGTACCCGAGCTTGGGGTCCCGGCCGGCCGCGCGGTGGCGGGCCTCGATCTCCTCGGGCGTCGAGTACGACTCGTACGCGTAGCCGCCCTCGACCAGCCGCCGCGCCACGTCCGCGTACAGGTCGTAGCGCTGCGACTGCCGGTACGGCTCGTGCGGCCCGCCCACCTCGACGCCCTCGTCCCAGTCCAGGCCGAGCCAGCGCAGCGCGTCGAGCAGCTGCAGGTAGCTCTCCTCCGAGTCACGCGCCGCGTCCGTGTCCTCGATGCGGAACACGAACGTGCCGCCCGTGTGACGGGCGTACGCCCAGTTGAACAGCGCCGTCCGGATGAGGCCGACGTGCGGCGTCCCGGTGGGCGACGGGCAGAAGCGGACGCGCACGGCGGAGCCGGCAGGAGCGGGGGTGGTCACGGGACCAGGGTAGTTGCGCCGACGCAGGACCCCGGTCGACGTATCACCGGAGGCCCGAGGGTGTCCTTCTCCACACGGGCGCACCGGCGCCCCGCTCGACGACGAGAGGCCCTGCACCATGTCCAGCCACCCGGGCACGACCCGCGCGACGGCGCACGTGACGCCGTGGCTCCGCGAGGTCCTCCTGCCCTCCGACCTCGCTCCCCTGCCCGCACCGGCCACGCACGACGACGAGACCGTCGACCCGTGGGACCCGCCCGACCTGCGGCTGCTCCGCGCGTCGACGCCCGTGCTCGTCTCCAGCCGCCAGGGCTAGCTGCGGCGCAGCACCGGGTTCCGCAGCACGCTCGTCTTGTCCGCGACCTCCGCGACCAGCCGTCAGCTGCGGCGCAGCACCGGGTTGCGCAGCACGCCGATCTCCTCCACCTCCACCTCCACCACGTCACGGTCCACGATCGGGCTCACGCCCGCGGGGGTGCCGGTGAGGATGACGTCGCCCGGCAGGAGGGTGAACACCTCGGACACGTACGACACCAGGTAGGCGGTGTCGAAGATCATCTGCGACGTCCGGCCGTCCTGCTTCGTCTCGCCGTTGACGCGCGCGCTCACGGCGAGGTCGTCGACGTCGAGCCCGGGCACGATCCACGGGCCGATCGGGCACGACCCGTCGAACCCCTTGGCCCGGGCCCACTGGGAGTCGGCGCGCTGGATGTCACGCGCGGTGACGTCGTTCGCGACGGTGAAGCCGAACACGTGGTCGAGCGCGCGCTCCGGGGTGACGTCCTTCGTGACCTTGCCGACGACGACGGCGAGCTCGGCCTCGTGCTCGACGTGCTCGGTCCAGTCCGGCAGCACGATCGGGTCGTCCGGGCCGATCACGGAGGTGTTGGGCTTGAGGAACAGCAGCGGCGCCGTCGGCACCTCGTTGCCCATCTCCTTCGCGTGGTCGGCGTAGTTGCGGCCGACGCCGACGATCTTGGAGCGCGGGATGACGGGGGCGAGCAGCCGCACCGCGTCGTCGTCGAGCGGGATGCTCTCGCCCGTGGGCTGCACGGGCGTGTAGAGCGGGTCGCCCGTGATGACGACGAGCTCCTCGCTGCCGACCTCACCCTCGACGAGGGCGTAGCGGGGGTCTCCTCCGGTGGTGAATCTCGCGATGCGCACGCTCGAAGCCTAGGGCGTCCGTCGGGGCGTCCACATCGGTGAGTCCGGGCCCTCGGCGAGGTCGGACCAGAACGGCACGTGCACCCGTCGCCCGCGCGGCGGCCACCGGGCAGGTCCGCCGCCCGGCGCGAGCTCCGCCTCGACGAACGCGAGCAGGTCGTCGGCGAGCACGACGACGTCGGCCCGCCACATGGACAGCACCGGTGCGTGGACCCCCGTCGGCGACGCGGGCAGGTACCGCGCGCCGTGCACCGGGACGAGTCGCGGCACCGCGGCGAGCCGTCGCCGTGCCAGGGTCTCCCGCTCGTCGGCGGCGCGCGGACGGGCGCCCCAGCCGGGCGGCCAGAACCCGTGCTCGTGCACGTCCCGCACGACGCCGTCGACGGGCACCCGCAGCAGCCGCTCGACGTCGTCCCGGGCACGCCACCGCGGCCAGCCCAGACCGACGGGGACGCCCAGCCGCAGGAACGCACGGTGCACGGC
>JAEWCA010000096.1 GCA_023390875.1 Actinomycetes bacterium | reverse complement strand
GTTCCCGACCGTCACGGTCGCCGACCTCTACGACAACCCGCGGCTCGGGGCGCTCGCGCAGCGACTCGACGAGTTCGACGCGCCGGACACCGGCGACGCGCGCACCGTCGTGCCCACCCCGCGGCGCGCGCAGGTGATCCAGACCGTGCTGGCCCTCCCGCTCGCGCTGCTCGTGGGCCTGCGCTGGCTGACGTGGCTGCTCGCCGCCGACGCGCTGCTGCGCTGGACCGGTGCCGTGACCTGGGCGCCCGAGGTCGAGGGCGTCTGGTGGTGGGTGCTCGCCGGGTGGCTCGTGCTCATCAGCCCGATGGGCCGCATGGGCACCACCGTGCTCGTCGCCCGCACGTTCCTGCGGGGCCTGCGGCCCGGCCGGTACCCGCGCGGCGGGTCCGTGCACCTGCGGCTCTGGTTCGCCGAGAGCTGGGCCGCGGCCGCCGGTGCGGGGAACCTGTCGTGCGCGCCCTGGACCGTCGTGTACGCGCGCGCGCTCGGCGCCGACGTCGGCAAGGACGTCGACCTGCACGCGTTCCCGCCGGTCACCGGCATGCTCACGCTGCGGGGCGGGTGCAGCGTCGAGCCCGAGGTCGACCTCAGCGGGCACTGGGTGGACGGCGACGTGCTGCACGTCGGCCGCATCCGCATCGACAAGCGGGCCACCGTGGGCACCCGCAGCACGCTCGCGCCCGGCACACGCGTCGGGCAGGGCGCGCAGGTCGCGCCGGGCTCGGCGGTGCTGTCGTCCGTGCCGCCCGGCGAGCTGTGGGCCGGCTCGCCCGCGCAGTTCGACGGGCCGGCCGGCGAGGGCTGGCCCCGCGCACGCGCACCGCGCGGACGGGCCTGGGTCGGCGTCTACGCCGGGACCGCGGCGGCGCTCGCGGCGCTGCCGGTCGTCGCGGTGGCGTGCGGGCTCGTCGTCGTCGGGCTCGGTGCGCGCGGGGCGTCCTCGTGGACCGACGAGGTGCTCGGTGCGCTGCGGGCGGTGCCGCTCGGGGCGGTCACCGCGTTCGTCGTGCTCACGCTCGCGACGCTCGTCGGGGTGCGCCTGCTGTCCGTCGGCGTGGGCGAGGGGTACCACCCGGTCCGCAGCCGCACCGGGTGGCAGATCTGGGCGACGCAGCGCCTCATGGACGACGCCCGCACGACCCTGTTCCCGCTGTACGCGAGCACCGCGACGCCGTGGTGGCTGCGCGCGCTCGGGGCCGACGTCGGGCGCGACGTCGAGGCGTCGACCGTGCTCATGCTGCCGTCGATGACGACCGTGGGCGACGGCGCGTTCCTCGCCGACGACACGCTCATCGGCTCCTACGAGCTCGGCCGCGGCTGGATGCGGGTCGAGGGCGCGAAGGTCGGCAAGCGCGCGTTCCTCGGCAACTCGGGGATGATCGCGCCCGGCCGCGCGGTGCCGAAGCGCGGGCTCGTCGCGGTGCTGTCCGCGACGCCCGAGCACGCCAAGTCGGGCACGTCGTGGCTCGGGTCGCCGCCCGTCAAGCTGCGCCGTGCCGCGGCCGAGGTCGACGAGGAGCGGACGTTCGAGCCGCCGCTGCGCCTGCGCGTCGCCCGCGGGCTCGTCGAGGCGTGCCGGGTGGTGCCCGTGATCTGCACGTTCGGGCTCGGCGTGCTCGTGCTGCTGGCCCTGCAGGGGATCGTGCAGCAGGCCGGTCCGCTCGTCGCCGCGCTCCTCTCGCCGCTCGTCGTGCTGGCCGCCGCGACGGTCGCCTGCGCGCTCGCGACGGTGGCCAAGTGGCTGCTGGTGGGCCGGCTGACACCCGGGGAGCACCCGCTGTGGAGCGCGTTCATCTGGCGCAACGAGCTCGCCGACACGTTCCTCGAGTCGGTCGCCGTGCCGTGGATCGGGCCCGCGACGGTCGGCTCGCCCGCGCTCAACGTGTGGCTGCGCACGCTCGGCGCGCGGATCGGCCGCGGCGTGTGGTGCGAGACGTACTGGCTGCCCGAGGCCGACCTCGTCGAGCTCGGCGACGGCGCGAGCGTGAACCGCGGGTGCGTGCTGCAGACGCACCTGTTCCATGATCGGGTGATGAGCATGGACACCGTGACCCTCGGGGCAGGTGCGAGCCTCGGGCCGCACGGTGTCGTGCTGCCCGCCGCGAGCCTCGGCGACGGCTCGGCCGTCGGCCCCGCCTCGCTCGTGCTGCGCGGCGAGGCCATCCCCGCCGGCTCCGCCTGGACCGGCAACCCCGTGGTGCCCGTGGGCGCCGCATGACGGCAGCCGGGCCCGACCCGTACCTGCCCGCGTGGGTCGACGGCGGCCTCGACGTGTCCCGCTACGAGCTCGACCTCGACTACCGCGTCGCGAGCAACCGGCTCAGCGGCGAGGCCCGCGTGCACGCGACCGCGCAGCGCCCGCTCGACCGGATCACGCTCGCGCTCGATCACCTGCGCGTCTCCAAGGTGCTGGTCGACGGGCGCCGGCCCGCGCGCTGGACGCACCGCGACGGGCGGCTCGTCGTCCGGCCCGAGCGTCCCGTCCCCGTCGGGGCGAACCTCGTCGTCGAGGTCCACTACGCCGGTCATCCGCGGCCGCGGAACGGGCCGTGGGGCGACGTCGGCTGGGAGGAGCTCAGCGACGGCGTGATCGTCGCGGGCCAGCCCGACGGTGCCGCGTCGTGGTTCCCGTGCCACGACCACCCGTCCGACAAGGCCGCGTTCCGCATCGAGCTCACCACCGAGGCCGGGTACGACGTGGTCTGCAACGGGGTCCTGCGCTCGCGGACCGCGCGGGCCAGCCGGGTCCGCTGGGTGTTCGACCAGCCCGAGCCGACCGCCCCGTACCTCGCGACGGTGCAGATCGGCCGCTACGAGCGGCTCACCACCGGCAGGGAACCCGTGCCGCAGCGCGCGTCGGTGCCGCCGCGACTGCGGGAGGCGTTCCGGCACGACTTCGGCCGGCAGGAGCAGATGCTCGCGCTGTTCGTCGACCGCTTCGGCCCGTACCCGTTCCCCGAGTACTCGGTCGTCGTGACCGACGACCCGCTCGAGATCCCGCTCGAGGCGCACGGGTTGTCCGTGTTCGGCGCCAACCACGTGGACGGCGCGCGCGGCAGCGAACGGCTCGTCGCGCACGAGCTCGCGCACCAGTGGTTCGGCAACAGCCTCACGGTCGCGACCTGGCGGGACATCTGGCTGCACGAGGGCTTCGCCTGCTACGCGGAGTGGCTCTGGTCGGAGGCGTCGGGCGGCCGCACGGCCGACGCGCAGGCCCGCGCGGCGCACGCCCGTCTCGCAGGTCTGCCGCAGGACATCCTGGTCGGGGACCCCGGACGGGACAGCATGTTCGACGACCGCGTCTACAAACGCGGCGCGCTCGCCCTGCACGCCGTCCGGCTCACCGTGGGCGACGGTGTGTTCTTCGACGTGCTCCGCGCGTGGACACGGCGGTACGCGCACGCGTCGGTGAGCACGGCGACGTTCGTCGAGACGGCGTCGCACGTCGCGGGCACGGCCCTCGACGACCTGCTCGGCGCGTGGTTGTTCACCAGATCGCTTCCCCCGATGCCTGCCGGGGCCGACTAGCGTTCCAGCATGGCCCGCACGTACGTGGAGCTCGTCGAGGACGACGGCGTCGTCGGCCCCGACGACGAGCGCCGCCCGGGCCTCGTCGACGTCGTCCGGCGGCATCCGCGGCGTGCCGCCGTGACCGCGGCGGCGGTCGTGGTCGTCGCCGTGACCGCGGTCCTCGGCCAGGTCGTCGTCGACGCGCGCGAGCAGGCGCGGCTCGCACGGCTGGCCGACGTGCCCGGTGTGCTGCGGCCGGTCGACCTCCCGCTGCACACGCTCTACGTGGCCGACGGCGACGCGGCGTCGGCCGTGCAGGGCGGCGTCCGGGCAGGCGACCTGCTCGTCGGCGGCACGTACCGGCCCGTGCAGTCCGCGCCGCACGTCGTCGCCGTCGACCGGCGCACGGGCGACATCGCCTGGGACGTCACCGTCGACCTGCCGCCCGCGGCCGACCCCGCACCCGACGTGCACGGCGACGGACCGGACCCGTCGGCCAGCGCGTGGTGCTCCGACGTCGACGGCCCACCGTCGCGCCTCGCGTGCGTCGTCAGCCGCGCGTACGGCTGGCAGATGTCGGCGGAGGGGTACGGGCGCGAGGTCGCGACGCGGGGGCTCGTGGTGCTCGACGCGACCGACGGCACGGTGCTCGCACGGCGCGACGAGCCGCTCGGCGCCGAGATCGCCGCCGGCCGCGACGGGTACTGGGTCACGACGGTCGACGACGACCGCAGGGGCGTCGAGGTCGTCGCGCGTGCGTTCGACGGCTCGGAGCAGTGGTCGACGCACGTCGACACGTCGGGGATCCCGCAGCAGCAGACGCCGTACGTCCTGCACGACAAGGAGCGGACGGTGCTCGACGTCGGCACGCAGGCGTGGGTGCTCGGTCCCGACGGGTCCGCGGTCGCCGAGCTGGGTCGCGGCGGCCTGAACGGTGGGATGACCCTCGTCCCCGGCGGCGTGCTCGTCGAGAGCTACACGTCGAACGGGATGCCCGACGGTGCCGTGATCTGGCGCGACGACGGCACGAAGGTCGACCTGGGCGGCGACCGGCAGCTCTACCTCACGGTCGACGACGGCAGCCGGCCGGACGCGTTCTTCCTCACGGCCGGCGACACCGGCCCGCTCGTCCGGCGCGACTGGTCGGGCAAGGAGCTGTGGCGCGCCGACGTCACCGTCGGGTCGACCGCGGTGCTGCTGGACGGCACGCTCGTCGCGGTGGGCGGCGACCGCCTCGCCGCCGTCGACGCGGACACGGGGGCGGTCCGGTGGCGCACGGACATGCCCCGGCCCGCAGACCAGGTCTTCACCGACGGCCGTGTCCTGCTGGTCCTCAGCGGCCGGGTGGTCCGCGCGTACGGCGTGGACGACGGGACGCTGCAGTGGTCGGCCGCGCTGGTCGAGGACGGCGGGTCGACGGTGCTGGAGCGCACCGCGACGGACACGCCTACCACCGACGCCGGCGTCGCCGGCACGGGCGGGCCCGACGAGGGGTGGTGGTTCGTGACGACCGACGGCCACCTCGCGTTCAGCTCCGCGACGGAGTCCAGCGGCATCGTCGTGCTGGGCTGACCCGCCGCCCTCAGGAACACGGCCGGCACCGTGCGGGTTAGGGTCGCGGAGGGCCCGCCGCAGGCGACGGCCCTGCAGGGACGACGAAGGGTGCGACGCGGTGAGCGGTGTGAGTGCGAGCGGGCTGACGGTCGGGTACGCGGCGATGCTCGAGCAGTTCCACCCCACGGAGGCGGTCGAGCTGTCCGTGCACGCCGAGCAGCACGGGTTCTCGGGCGTGATGGCCGCGGACCACTACCAGCCCTGGGTCCCGGCGCAGGGGCAGGCCTCGTTCGTGTGGAACGTGCTGACGGCGCTCGGCGAGCGGACCACCGGCGACATCGGGCCCGGTGTCACGGCCCCCACCTTCCGGTGGCATCCGGCGATGGTCGCGCAGGCGTCCGCGACGCTCGCGGCGATGTACCCCGGCCGGCACTGGCTGGGCCTCGGTTCGGGCGAGGCGCTCAACGAGCACATCGTCGCGGGCTACTGGCCGGAGGCACCCGAGCGCATCAACCGGATGTTCGAGGCGATCGAGGTCATCAAGAAGCTGTTCTCGTCGTCGCTCGCCGGCAAGGACGTCAAGCACGCGGGCCAGTTCTACAAGCTCGAGTCGACCCGGCTGTGGACCATGCCGGAGGTCGCGCCCGAGATCCTCGTGGCCACGGCCGGGCCCGTGACGGCCAAGCGTGCGGGCCGGCACGCGGACGGGCTCATCACCGTCGGTGCGCCGCTCGAGAAGATCTCGGGGCTGTTCGGCAAGTTCGACGAAGGCGTGCGCGAGTCCGGCCGGTCGCCCGAGGACCTGCCGAAGGTGCTGCAGCTGCACATGTCGTGGGCGGCCACCGACGAGGAGGCACTCGCGAACGCGATGCACGAGTGGCCCAACGGCGGCATGAAGTTCCCCAAGGCCGACATCCGGTCCCCGTTCGACTTCGAGCAGATGGCCAAGCTCGTGCGTCCCGAGGACTTCGAGGGCCGCATGGTCATCTCGGCCGACCCGGACGTGCACCGCGCCGAGATCCAGAAGTACGTCGACCTCGGGTTCGACCGCATCTACCTGCACAACGTGGGGCGCAACCAGCGCGAGTGGATCGAGACGTTCGGCGAGCAGGTGCTGCCGAAGCTGGTGCGATGACGGCCGTCGAGCTGCGCGTCTGGGCGCCCAGCGGGCTGCCCGAGGTGGTGCCGGGCGACGACCTCGCCGGCCTGCTGGTCGCGCTGCTGCGCGACGACGCCGGCGTCGACCCCGAGCACGCGCTGCGCGACGGCGACGTGCTGGTCCTCACCAGCAAGGTCGTGTCGAAGGCGGAGGGCCGCGTGGTCGCCGCCGACGACCGCGAGCAGGCGATCACCGACGAGACCGTCCGCGTCGTCGCGACGCGTGAGCACTCGACGGGCGTCACGCGCATCGTCGAGAACCGGCTCGGCCTGGTCATGGCCGCGGCAGGCGTCGACGCGAGCAACACGCCCGAGGGCACCGTGCTGCTGCTGCCGCTCGACCCCGACGGCACCGCGCGCACGCTGCGGGCCGCGCTGCAGTCCGCGTTCGGCGTGCGGCTCGGGCTGATCCTCACCGACACCGCGGGCCGGCCGTGGCGGCAGGGCGTCACCGACCTCGCGATCGGCGCGGCCGGCGTCGAGGTGCTCGACGACCTGCGCGGGCAGGTCGACTCGTTCGGTCGGCCGCTCGTCATGACGGTCGCGGCGGTCGCGGACGAGATCGCGTCAGCCGCCGAGCTCGTCAAGGGCAAGGCCGCCGGGCGTCCCCTCGCGGTGGTGCGCGGCCTGGCGCACCTCGTCACGGCCGACGACGGGCCCGGCGCCCGGGTGCTGCCGCGGACCGGGGACGACGACATGTTCCGCCAGGGCAGCGCCGAGGCGTACGCGCAGGGCTGGAAGGACGCGCTCGAGCGGCCCGACGGGGCGGCCCGGGCGTGAGC
>JAEWCA010000149.1 GCA_023390875.1 Actinomycetes bacterium | reverse complement strand
GGGAGATGTGTAAAAGACACCGGCCACCCCCCGCGCCCCGCGCGGCGACGAGCTCCGCCGCGAACACCGACTTGCCGGCGCCGTCGACGCCGTCGACAGCCACCAGCACGGGGCGCCCGAGGCTGCGCGGGTCGGGCACGTGCGCGCAGACGGCCGCGAGCACCGCGGTCCGCTCGGCCGTGCTCGCGAGGAGCGGCAGGGACACGGGCGTCGGCACGGCCACGGGCGTCGCTCCTCGTCGGATCGGGTGCCTGGACGCTAGCGGTCGCGGCGCACGGCGGGGTCGCGTACGCCACATCTCTCGATGTGAAGATATCTTCGCCCGGCGGCTACCATCGATCGGGGCGAAGCGGCCGGACCGAGGGCGCGGATCGCCGGTCAACGAGAGGAAACCGGACCAGGTGGACCTGTTCGAGTACCAGGCACGTGACATGTTCGAGAAGCACGGCGTGCCCGTGCTCGGCGGCGTCGTCGCCACCACCCCTGAGGAGGCCCGCGCGGGCGCGGAGCAGCTCCTCGGCGGCCAGGACGGCGTGGTCGTCGTCAAGGCGCAGGTCAAGACGGGCGGCCGCGGCAAGGCCGGCGGCGTCAAGCTCGCCCGGTCCGCGGACGAGGCGGCCGAGAAGGCCGGCGAGATCCTCGGCATGGACATCAAGGGCCACACCGTGCACCGCGTCATGATCGCCGCGGGCGCCAAGATCGCGCAGGAGTTCTACTTCTCGCTGCTGCTGGACCGCGCGGAGCGTCGCTACCTCGCGATGGCGTCCGTCGAGGGCGGCATGGAGATCGAGCAGCTCGCGGTCGAGCGTCCCGAGGCGCTCGCGCGCGTCGCCGTCGACCCGCGCACCGGCATCGACCAGGCCAAGGCTGACGAGATCGTCGCCGCCGCCGGGTTCCCCGAGAAGACGTCGCCCGAGGTCGCGGCCAAGGTCGCCGACGTGCTGCAGAAGCTGTGGGCCGTGTACGACCACGAGGACGCCACGCTCGTCGAGGTCAACCCGCTCGTCCTCACCGAGGACGGCGAGATCGTCGCGCTCGACGGCAAGGTCACGCTCGACGCCAACGCCGACTTCCGCCACCCGGACCACGCCGAGCTCGAGGACACCGCCGCGGCCGACCCGCTCGAGGCCGCCGCCAAGGAGAAGGCCCTCAACTACGTCAAGCTCGCCGGCCAGGTCGGCATCATCGGCAACGGTGCAGGCCTCGTCATGAGCACGCTCGACGTCGTGGCCTACGCCGGCGAGAAGCACGGTGGCGTCAAGCCCGCCAACTTCCTCGACATCGGCGGCGGCGCGAGCGCCGAGATCATGGCGGCCGGCCTGCACATCATCCTCACGGACCCGCAGGTCAAGTCGGTGTTCGTCAACGTGTTCGGCGGCATCACGGCGTGCGACGCGGTCGCGAACGGCATCGTGCACGCGCTCGAGATCCTCGGCGACGAGGAGAACAAGCCGCTCGTCGTCCGCCTGGACGGCAACAACGTCGAGGAGGGTCGTCGCATCCTCACGGAGGCCGGCCACCCGCTCGTCGTGCTCGCCGACACCATGGACGGCGGCGCCGACAAGGCTGCCGAGCTGGCCAACGCCTGAGACCCGCAGACGACGCAGAGAGAAGCAGACACCACCATGGCGATCTTCCTGACCGAGGCATCCAAGGTCATCGTCCAGGGCATGACGGGCTCCGAGGGCACCAAGCACACGACCCGCATGCTGGCCTCCGGCACCAACGTGGTCGGCGGCGTGAACCCGCGCAAGGCCGGCACCACGCAGTCCTTCGGTGACGTGGACGTCCCCGTCTTCGGCTCCGTCGCGGAGGCCGTCGACAAGACGGGCGCCGACGTGTCCGTCATCTTCGTGCCGCCGGCCCACACCAAGGGCGCGGTCGTCGAGGCGATCGACGCGGGCGTGCCGCTCGTCGTCATCATCACCGAGGGCGTCCCGGTGGACGACACGGCCGAGTTCTTCGCGCTCGCGCAGGAGAAGGGCGTGCAGCTCGTCGGCCCGAACTGCCCCGGCCTCATCAGCCCCGGGAAGTCGAACGTCGGCATCATCCCGGCGGACATCACCGGGCCTGGCCGCGTCGGCCTCGTGTCGAAGTCGGGCACGCTGACCTACCAGATGATGTACGAGCTGCGGGACTTCGGGTTCTCGACGGCCATCGGCATCGGCGGCGACCCGATCATCGGCACGACGCACATCGACGCGCTCGCGGCGTTCGAGGCGGACCCCGACACCGAGGTCATCGTGATGATCGGTGAGATCGGCGGCGACGCCGAGGAGCGGGCGGCGGCGTTCATCGCCGAGCACGTCACCAAGCCGGTGGTCGGCTACGTCGCGGGCTTCACCGCTCCCGAGGGCAAGACGATGGGCCACGCGGGCGCGATCGTGTCGGGCTCGTCGGGCACCGCCCAGGCGAAGAAGGAGGCCCTCGAGGCCGCCGGCGTGAAGGTCGGCAAGACGCCGTCCGAGACCGCGCAGCTCGCCCGCGCTGGCGAGCGGCTCGTCTACGTGCCGCAGGAGTGACCGGCGGCCCGGTCCGGCCGGGCGGCCCACACGACGAAGCCCCCGCGAGCCAGGCTCGCGGGGGCTTCGTGCTGACGGGTGTCAGAGGCTCTGCAGGATCTCACGCATGAGAGCGGCGGTCTCGGACGGCGTCTTGCCGACCTTGACCCCGGCGGCCTCGAGGGCCTCCTTCTTGGCCTGCGCGGTGCCCGAGGAGCCCGAGACGATGGCGCCGGCGTGGCCCATGGTCTTGCCCTCGGGGGCGGTGAAGCCGGCGACGTAGCCGACGACCGGCTTCGTGACGTGCTCCTTGATGTAGGCCGCGGCGCGCTCCTCGGCGT
>JAEWCA010000468.1 GCA_023390875.1 Actinomycetes bacterium | reverse complement strand
TGCTCGCTCCGGTCGCCGGGGTCCGGCCGGGGCGGTGCCGTCAGGGCAGCTCGGTCCAGCTCGCGCGCGCGAGCCGGAACCCCACACCCTGGCTGTTCGTGCAGGTGACGCCGTCGGTCGCGCTCGTGCACGTGTAGTCGCCCGCGGTCGCCGTCGAGCCGTACTCGAGCGTCGGGACGTCGTCGCCCGCGACCTGCGGCGTCGGACCCGTCTCGCACGGGAAGGCGACGCCGTCGGCGTCGAGCACGATGACGTACCCGGTGGTGCCCGAGCAGCCCGCGACGACCGGCGGTGCGTAGCTGTACGACGCGATCGTGCACGTCGCCCCCTGGTCCGACATCGCGCACGCGATGTTGCCGCTCGGCAGGCGGAACTCGGTCGGCGCGGCGCCCCCGGCCGTCGACGCGGGTGCGCTCGTCGTCGGTGAGGTCGACACCTGCGCGTCGCCTCCGCCCGCCGACGACCCACCCGTGGCGTACAGCACGAGCAGCACGAGGAGGACGAGCACCAGGACGGCGTCGACGACGACCATGGCGCGGATCGCGCGCGTGTCGGTCATGACTCTCCCGCCGTCGTGGACGTCGACAGGATCACACGGGGCGAACCGGACGTTCCAGTCGGGCGTCCAGCAGCCGTCGCGCGCCCGTTCAGAACTGGGGACCCGCCGTCCGGGTGCGCTTGAGCTCGTAGAAGCCCGGCACGCTCGTCACCAGCGCGAGACCGTCGAACAGCCGCCCGGCGTCGTCGCCCGTCGGCGCGGGCGTGATCACGGGACCGAAGAACCCGACGCCGTCGATCGCGACGACGGGCGTGCCGACCTCGTCGCCCACGAGCGCCATGGCCTCCTCGTGGGACTCGCGCAGCAGCGCGTCGACCTCGTCGGTCGCGCCGACGGCCGCGAGCTCGGCGGGCAGGCCGACCTCGGCGAGCGACTCGGCGACGATCTGCGCGGTGTCCGTGCGGCCGCCGGGGTGTCGGCGGGTGCCCATCGCGTCGTACAGGGGCTTGATCACCTGCTCGCCGTGGTCGCGCGCGGCGGCGACGATCGTGCGGACCGGCGCCCACGCGTCGTCCATGAGCGCGCGGTAGGTCTCGGGAAGCTCACGCTTCTCGTTGAGCACGGACAGGCTCATGACGTGCCAGCGCACCTCGACGTCGCGCACGCGGCTCACCTCGTCCATCCACCGCGAGGTCATCCACGCCCAGGGGCAGGCCGGGTCGAACCAGAAGTCGACGACGGGTCGTGCGGCGGGCGTGACGGTCACGGGTGTCCTCCTCGGGGTGGGTCAGGCGACGGCCGAGGCGAGTCTGCACGTTCGGGGGCGTCCGGCGCACATCGGCCCGTCGAGCCGACCACAGCCCGGCCGTCGCGACGCCGCCGCACCGGTGCCGATAACGACGCCGGGCGGCGAGGGACCGCGTGGGATGATCGAGCCCGGCCACGAGCCACCACCATCTCGTCCGAGGAGAACCGCGTGCCCGCTGAGAACCTGACCCGTGCGGAGGCGCGCGAGCGCGCCGCAGTCGTGACGACGCAGTCGTACGACGTGACGCTGGACCTGAGCACGAGCCCCACCACGTTCGGGTCGCGCACGGTCGTCCGGTTCGGCGCGACGCCCGGTGCGAGCACGTTCATCGACCTCATCGCGCCGACGGTGCACGAGGTCACGCTCAACGGCCGCACGCTCGACGTCGCGGAGGTGTTCGCCGACTCCCGCATCCGGCTCGACGACCTCGCCGCGGAGAACGAGCTGACCGTCGTCGCCGACGCCGCGTACATGAACACCGGCGAGGGGCTGCACCGGTTCGTCGACCCGGTCGACGACGAGGTCTACCTGTACTCGCAGTTCGAGGTCGCCGACTCCCGCCGCGTGTTCGCGGTGTTCGAGCAGCCCGACCTCAAGGCGACGTTCACGTTCACCGTGACGGCCCCGGCGCACTGGAAGGTCGTCTCGAACTACCCGCAGGTCGGCGACGCCTCCCCGGTCGAGGACGGCACCAACCGCAACGGCGGCGTCGACAAGGGCACCGCGACCTGGACGTTCGAGACGACGCCGCGCATCTCGCCGTACATCACGGCGATCATCGCGGGCCCGTACCACGAGGAGCGCGGCGAGCTCACGAGCAGCGACGGCCGCACGATCCCCCTCGGCGTCTACTGCCGCGAGTCGCTCGCGGAGCACCTCGACACCGACAACATCCTCGACATCACGCGCGCGGGCTTCGCGTTCTACGAGGAGAAGTTCGACTTCCCGTACCCGTTCGCCAAGTACGACCAGCTCTTCGTCCCGGAGTTCAACGCCGGCGCCATGGAGAACGCGGGCGCCGTGACGTTCCTCGAGTCGTACGTGTTCCGCTCCAAGGTCCCCGAGGCCACGGTCGAGCGGCGCGCCGTCACGATCCTGCACGAGCTCGCGCACATGTGGTTCGGCGACCTCGTGACGATGCGCTGGTGGGACGACCTGTGGCTCAACGAGTCCTTCGCGGAGTACGCGTCGACCCTCGCGACCGCCGAGGCCACCCGCTGGACGAGCGCGTGGACCACGTTCTCGTCGCTCGAGAAGAGCTGGGCGTACCGCCAGGACCAGCTGCCCTCGACGCACCCGATCGTCGCCGACATGCGCGACCTCGAGGACGTCGAGGTCAACTTCGACGGCATCACGTACGCCAAGGGCGCGAGCGTGCTCAAGCAGCTCGTCGCGTGGGTCGGCCAGGACGAGTTCTTCGCCGGCGTCCGCGCCTACTTCGCGAAGCACGCGTGGGGCAACACCGAGCTGCGCGACCTGCTGTCCGAGCTCGAGACCACGAGCGGCCGCGACCTGCCCGCCTGGTCCGGTCTCTGGCTCGAGAAGGCCGGCGTGACGCTCCTGCGTCCGGCGATCGAGGTCGACGAGGACGGCGTCGTCACGTCGTTCGACGTGCTCCAGGAGGTGCCCGACGAGCACCCCGTGCAGCGTCCGCACCGGCTCGCGATCGGCGGCTACGACCTCGACGCCGCGACCGGTCGCCTCGTCCGCACCGCGCACGTCGAGCTCGACGTGGACGGGCCTCGCACCCCGGTGCCCGCGCTCGTCGGCCAGGCACGGCCCGCGCTCGTGCTGGTCAACGACGACGACCTGGCGTACGCCAAGATCCGGCTCGACGAGCACTCGCTGGCGACCGCCATCGAGCACCTGTCGGCGTTCGACGACTCGCTCCCCCGCACCCTCGTGTGGGCCGCCGCGTGGGATGCGACGCGGGACGGCGAGACG
>JAEWCA010000444.1 GCA_023390875.1 Actinomycetes bacterium | reverse complement strand
GACGACGGCGGTGCGATCGACTACTTCTTGACGGTGATCGCGTCGATCGAGGCCTGGACGTCGCTGCGCAGCGTGTCCGAGATCGCGGCGGAGCCGGCGGCCGTCGCGGCCTTCTCCTGGCCCTCGGCGCTCGCCGCGTAGGTCGCGTAGCCCTGGATCAGGTCGACCTTGTCCTGGCTGTCGTAGGTGTTGCAGACCACCAGGTACGACACGAGGATCGCCGGGTACGCGCCCGACTCGGTCGTCGTGCGGTCGACCTTGATGACGATGTCGCCCTCGGCGCGGGCGTCGTCCCGCGGGGAGACGTCGACCGTCTTCGCGGCGGCGTCGGCCGTCGGGGCGACGAACTCCGAGCCGACACCGAGCGACACCTTGCCGAGGTCACCGACCGCCGACGCGTCCGCGTAGCCGATGGTGCCCGTCGCGGCCTGGATCGTCTGGACGACGCCCGACGTGCCGTTCGCGCCCTGGCCGACCTGCACGGGCCACGTGTTGGAGACCTCGTAGGTCCACACGTCCGGGGCCGTCTTCGACAGGTAGTCCTGGAAGTTCTTCGAGGTGCCCGAGTCGTCCGAGCGGTGCACGACCGTGATCGCGCCGGACAGCTTCGCGTCGGGGTTGAGGGCCGTGATGGCCGGGTCGTCCCACGTCGTGATGGTGCCGTTGAAGATCTTCGCGACGACGTCGGCCGAGAGGTCGAGCTCCTTGACGCCGTCGATGTTGAACGCGACCGCGATCGGGCTGATGTACACCGGCAGGTCGATGCCCGCGCCGCCGAAGCAGCGGTCGGTCGACGAGGCGAGCTCCTCGTCGTTCAGGGCGCTGTCCGAGCCCGCGAAGTCGAGGGACGAGTCGAGGAAGCCCTTGCGGCCCGCGCCCGAGTCGGTGGTCGTGTAGTTGACGGTGACGTTCGGGTTGGCCGTCTGGAAGCCGGCGACCCACGCCTGCTGCGCCTTCTCCTGCGCGCTGGAGCCACCGCCGTTCAGCGTGCCGCTCAGGGTCGAGACCGGGGCGTCCGAACCGGTGGCGCCCGGGGTGTCGGTCGCGTTGTCCGAGCCGCACGCCGACAGCGCGAGGGCGAGGGTGCCGACGAGGGCAACCGACCCGATGCGGCCGAGGAGGGGGAGCTTCACTGTGGTCCGTCCTGTCGATCATGTGCGCACCGGGGTGTGCGCGGCATGGCCGAAGGTAGGAACCGCACGTGACCGGCCGGGCTGTCGCAGGTGAACCGCGGGTGAACGCTGGCCGACGAGTCCGGACACGTGTCCGGGAACGACGAAGGCCCGTGCGCAGATCACACGGGCCTTCGGGAGGAAGCGGACTAATCCTCTTCCGTCAGCTTGTAGCCGAGCCCCCGCACCGTGACGAGCAGGACGGGGTTCGCGGGGTCGACCTCGATCTTGGCGCGGACCCGCTTCACGTGGACGTCGAGGGTCTTGGTGTCGCCCACGTAGTCGGAGCCCCAGATCCGGTCGATGAGCTGGCCGCGGGTCAGCACGCGGCCCGCGTTGCGCAGCAGCATCTCGAGCAGCTCGAACTCCTTGAGCGGGAACGCGACGAGCTCGCCCCGCACGTGCACGGTGTGCCGCTCGACGTCCATGCGCACCGGGCCGGACACGAGCTGCTCGTCGTCGTCCGGGTCCCCCGCCGCGGCCGTGCCCGCGGGGACACCCACGGCGACGGGCGCCTCGCGGCGGCGCAGCACGGCCCGCACGCGGGCGAGCAGCTCGCGCGACGAGTACGGCTTGGTCACGTAGTCGTCCGCACCGAGCTCCAGGCCGACGACCTTGTCGATCTCGTCGTCCTTGGCCGTGAGCATGATGACCGGGACGTCGCTCGTGAGGCGCAGCCGGCGGCACACCTCGGTGCCCGGCAGGCCGGGCAGCATGAGGTCGAGCAGCACGAGGTCCGCGCCGTGCTCGTCGAACAGCTCGAGCGCCTCCGGGCCCGACGCCGCGGTGAGCACCTCGAAGCCCTCACGCTCCAGCTGGTACGTGAGGGGGTCGCGGTACGAGTCCTCGTCCTCGACGACGAGGATGCGGGTCATGAGGCGCTCCGGCGCACGGTGGGGGCTCCTTGGTCGTGGGGCTCGTGGAGGTCGGCGGACTCGGCGGGGTCGGCAGGCGTCGGCAGGTTCAGGATGCCCGACGGCTCCTCCGGCACCGCGACCGCCTTCGGCGCGGCGGGCGCGACCGGCTGGCCGGCGTCGCCGACCTCCGCCCGGGGCAGGCGCAGCGTGAACGTGGAGCCGCGGCCCGGCTGCGACCACACCGTCACGTCCCCGCCGTGGTCCGCGGCGACGTGCTTGACGATCGACAGGCCCAGCCCGGTGCCGCCGGTGGCGCGCGCACGGGCCGGGTCGACACGGTAGAACCGCTCGAACACGCGCTCCTGCTCCGCGGACGAGATGCCGATGCCCTCGTCGACCACCGCGATCTCCACGAGGCCGTCGCGCTCGCGGACGCCCACGCCGACGTGCGCGGCCTCGCCCGAGTAGGCGACCGCGTTGTCGAGCAGGTTGCGCACCGCCGTGACGAGCAGGTCGCGGTTGCCGAACACCTGCGTGCCCTGCTGACCGCCGATGTCGAGCCGCACGTGCTTCGCCTCGGCGGTGGTGCGGGCGCGGTCGACGGCCTCGGCGACGACGTCGTCGACCTGCACGATCGCGGGCTGACCCAGCGCGCCCGCGACCTGCAGGCGGGACAGCTCGATGATCTCGTGCACGAGCGCGGACAGCCGCGTGGCCTCCGACTGCATCCGGCCCGCGAACCGGCGGACCGCGGTCGGGTCGTCGGCCGCGTCCTCGATGGTCTCCGCGAGCAGCGAGATCGCACCGACGGGCGTCTTGAGCTCGTGCGACACGTTGACGACGAAGTCGCGGCGGATCGCCTCCAGCCGCCGGGCCTGCGTCTGGTCCTCCGCGAGCACCAGCAGGTGCTTGTCGCTCACCTGCGCGACCCGGACCTGCACGAGCAGCACGCCCGGACCGACGGGGCCGCGGGGCACCTCGAGCTCCTCGTCGACGATCACGCCGTCGCGGCGGACCTGCGCGACGAGGTCGCGGATCGCGGCCGGGGCGATCCGGCCGTCGCGCACCAGGCCGAGCGCGTGGGCCGGTGCACTGGCGCGCACGACCACGTCGTCCTCGTCGAGCACGACCGCCGCCGATCGCAGCACCGCGAGCGTGCGGACCACGCCGTCGTCGACCACCGGGGCGGGCGTGTCGGGGACGTGCCGCTGGATGCGTTCGCTCCACCGGAACGCCCAGATGGCGCCGGCGCCGACGAGCACACCGAGGGCACCCGCGAGGAGCAGCCCGATGCTGTCGTAGAACACGTCCACGGGCCCACAGTAAGCCGCGAGGACGTGTGCCCCGGCCGTCGGACGGCGACGGCGCGAGGCCGTCGACGAGCGTTCACCGACCGTTCACCGAGGCACACGTCCCTGACCTGCGACGGGCCGGCTCAGCCGAACGTCTCCATGAGCAGCGACTTCTCCGCCTCGGTGAGGTTCGTGGCCACGAGGGTCGAGTGCAGGCCGTGGAACCGCTCGCCGAGCCGGTCCATGTCGCCCTCCGTCGTGACCGCGCACAGCATCGACGTGCCCGGGGTCACCTGGTCCCGGATCGTCTGGAGCTGGTCCTCGTTGAGACCCACCGCCGACACGGCCTTGCTGATCGCACCGAGCGCCGCACCCGCCGCCGCGCCCAGCACCGGGACGAAGAACAGCGTGCCGAACAGCAGGCCCCAGAACGCGCCCCAGCCCGTGCCGCGCAGCTTGTCCTCGTTGGTGTGGTGCATGTCGGGCCGCGCCGCCCCCTCGGGCCACGTGATGATCGCGCGGTCCAGCACCTTGACGAGCCGGTCCTGCTCCGCGCTCTTCAGCGCGTCGGCGGCGTGCTGCGCGCCGTCCGGGGTGTCGAACTTCCAGGCGGTGAACGTCGTCATCGTCGTCTCCTCTCAGCCGATCAGCTTCGCCTTGGCGGCGGCGAACTCGGCGTCGTCGAGCACGCCCGCGGCGTGCAGGTCCGCGAGCTGCTTGAGCTTGGCGATCAGGGGGTCCTCCGCCGGGGCGGGGGCAGGGGCGGGGGCCGCGTACTGGGCCTGCGCGACGGCCTGGCGGGCCGCCTCGTCGAGGGCGGCCTGCTGCTGCTGAGCCTCCCACTGCTGCTGCTCGTAGGACGCGGCCTGCTTGTTGGCCTGGTGGCGGCTCACCGCGCCGGCGGTCGCCGAGGCGGTCCCGGCGATGACGGCGGTGCGGGCGGCGGTCCCGATGAGGCCGGGACGTCCGATGCGACGGAGCGGTGGCATGACGATCTCCTACTCGGTGATGTTCTGGCCGGAGACCTCGTCGAGCTCGACGAGGGCGTTGACGACCTCGGCGGGGATCCGCTCCGAGGCCAGGACGATGGCGCCCGCCTCGCGCGCCGCCGCGACGAACCCACGCGCCCACACGTGCTCGACGACCGCGACGAGGGCCGACCCGCCCGGCGGCAGGCCCGCGCCGATCTCGTCGACGTCCTCGCCGCCCGTCAGGCCGGCCCCGGCGAGCTCGACGTCGGTGATCTGCAGCTCGTCGCCGAAGTCCTCGACCTCGATGACGGACAGGTCGCCGTCGAGCGACTTGCGCACGACCACCAGGTCGACGATGCGGACGGCCGTGCTCTCGATGAGCGCGAGCAGCTCCTCGCGCACCCGCTCCGGCACCCGTTCCTCGGGGAAGCCGATCGCGTACAGGTCGACCGGTCCGAACACTTCAGCCATGACTGCTCCTCCGATGTCTCAGGCGAGGCTGCGCTCGACCTCGGCGCCGTGGACGACGAGCGCCCACAGGATCACCACGTCGAGCACGATGACGACGAGCGACCACCACGGCGTGGTCGGCAGGGACACGAACTGGGCGACCATGTTGAGGACGACGAGCACGACCGCCGTGTAGCGGGCCCACGCGCTCCCCCCGAACAGCGCGAACCCGGCGACGACCAGGAGCAGCCCGAAGATCAGGTGCACCCACCCCCAGGTGGACACGTCGACGACCGCGACCCCGCCCGTCGTCCACGCGAGGAGCTTCTGCGAGGAGAACGCCGCGACCAGCCCGGACACGAGGTTGAACAGCCCGACCGTGAGCAGGCCGAACGCCGCGAACCAGACCCAGCCGACCCAACCCGTCACCGTGCGCGCCATGCCGGCCTCCGTCGCCGCTCGCCCTGCGTGCGGGGTGCTCCCCGCCGTGGCTCCACTGTTCCCCCGGCATCGCGGCGGTGCCTCACCCGCACGGGGTGACCCCCGCCCTGCGCATCTCACCCCGAGCGCGTGAGGCGGCCACGACCGGCCGGACGGACATTGGTCGGGTGCTGTACCACATCCGGATCGACGGCAGCCCGCGCGGCGTGGACCTGCGGGACGCCCGTCTGCACGACTTCGCGGACATCGTCGAGACGCCGACCGGCACCGGCACCGTGCTGTCGTGCCGCGTGCCGGACAAGGCCGCGCTCACCGGGCTCGTGGCGCTGCTGCACGACCTGGGCCTCGACATCACCGAGCTCCACGTGGTGCCCGAGCCCGACGAGCTCGGCTGAGGTCCGGCTAGATGAGGCCGTGCGCCGCGGCCAGCCGCACCGCCTCGCGCCGGCCCGCGACCCCGAGCTTGCGGTAGATGGAGCGCTGGTGGGTCTTGACGGTGTTCGTCGAGACGAACAGCGCGGCGCCGATCTCCGTGGTCGTCATCGTCGACCGCAGACGGACGAGCACCTCGTGCTCGCGGGCGGTGAGCTCCCAGGCACGGACCGTCGGGCGGGCGGCCCGGGCCGGCGGTGCCGCGGCGAGCAGGCCGGCGGCGAGCTCCTCGTGCGCGCTCCCCCACGCGAGGTGGTCGACGAGCAGCGGGTGCAGGTCGTCGGCGCGGTCGGCGAACGGGCGGCGCAGGCCCTGAGGGGCGGCGACCGCGAGCGCGTGCTCGAGGTCGCGGTGCGCGGCGGCGTCGTCGTGCTCCGCGGACCGCAGGAGCGCGCGCGTGAGGGCGGCCGAGACCTCGACGGGGGCGCCC
>JAEWCA010000424.1 GCA_023390875.1 Actinomycetes bacterium | reverse complement strand
ACGCCGAGGCGTCGCCCACCTGTGCGATGAAACCGGCACATCTACAGCGCATCCCGCAGTAGTGTCTGTGCCGCGGTAACCCTGCGTCGTCCTCCCCTGGGTGGATCCGCAGGTCACCGCGCCGCCGCTAGCGTGCGGCTGCACCACCGGTCCGCGCCCGCCGCACGACGCGAGGAGTTCCGCCCCATGGGGGTCACCCGCAGGTACATCTTCCCGACGCTCCGGATACTCATCTGGGCCGTCATCGCCGCCACGCTCGTCAAGATCGCCTTCAACGGCGCGTCGGTCGAGACCGAGGACACGTCGCTGCACCCGACGGGCCAGATCGTCGAGCCCACCGTGGAGGTCGCGACCGGCACCGTGACGAACGCCGTGACCGTGCAGGCCAGCGTCGTCGCCGACCCCGCGGTCGTCGTCCGCGCGACCCTCGCGGGCACCGTGTCCAAGCTGCTCGCCAAGGACGGCGACGTCGTCGCCGTCGACACCCCGATCCTGCAGATCCGCCAGGAGACGCCGCAGGACCCCGTCGTCACGACGAACCCCGACACGGGCGAGCAGACGTCGACCGAGCGCGCACCCAAGGTCACGGTCGAGACCGTCAAGGCCAAGGTCGCCGGCACGCTCAGCCTGCCGACGCTCAAGGACCAGGTCGTGTCCGTCGGCGACCAGATCGGCACCATCGCCCCGGGCACCCTGTCCGTCAGCGGCACGCTCACGCCCGACCAGCAGTACCGGCTCATCGGCGCGCCGTCGCAGGCCACGGTCACGCTCAACGGCGGACCCGCGCCCTTCGACTGCACGGGCGTCAAGATCGGCGCGGCCGCGACGACGTCGCAGCAGCCCGACCCGAACGGCGACCCGAGCGGGCAGACCGCCGCGTCCGGCACCGTGAGCTGCGCCGTCCCCGCCGGTGTCACGGCGTTCGCGGGCCTCGGCGCGACGCTCGCCATCACCAACGGCACCGCGGCGGACGCGGTCGTCGTGCCCGTCACCTCCGTGCAGGGCACCGTGCAGAAGGGCAACGTCTGGGTCGTCGCCCCCGACGGGACGAACGAGAAGCGCGAGGTGGGGCTCGGGCTCACCGACGGCGAGAACGTCCAGATCACGTCCGGCCTCGCGGCGGGCGACGAGATCCTGCAGTTCATCCCCGTCCCGGGCGGCGCGGGCGGCGACGCGTGCGACCCGAGCTCGAAGACCTACGACCCGGGCATGTGCGCCGGATGAGCCTCCTGGAGCTCACGGACGTGACCCGCTCGGTGCGGCTGCCCGACGAGCGGATGCTGCACATCCTGCAGGGCGTCACGCTCACGGTCGGCGCGGGCGAGCACGTCGCCGTCGTCGGGCGGTCCGGCACCGGCAAGTCGACGCTGCTCAACATCCTCGGGCTGCTCGACGCGCCGACGTCGGGCGAGTACCTGCTCGAGGGCGTGCCGATCGCGCGCCTCTCGAACCGAGCACGCACCCGCCGCCGCGGCCGCGACTTCGGGTTCGTCTTCCAGCAGTTCAACCTGCTGCCGGGCCGGACCGCGCTCGAGAACGTCACCGCTCCCCTGCTCTACGCCGGCGGGCGGCAGTTCTGGTCGCGCACGCGCCTCGCCGCGGAGATGCTCACCCGCGTCGGGCTCGGCGACCGGCTCGACACCATGCCCGAGAAGCTGTCCGGCGGCGAGCAGCAGCGCGTCGCGATCGCCCGCGCGCTCGTGCGCGGCCCGCGCGTGATCCTCGCCGACGAGCCCACGGGTGCGCTCGACGTCGAGACCGGCGGCGAGGTCATGGACCTGCTCGACGAGATCGCGTCGCAGACCGGTGCCGCCCTCGTCACCATCACGCACGACCTCGCCGTCGCCGCACGCGCCGAACGGCAGTACCGGCTCACGGACGGGGTGCTCGTGCCGATCAGCCTCGACCGCGACCGTGACAGCGACTGGGTCGGGGACGTGCCGACGCTCGTCGCCGACCGCTCGGGCGTCGCGGAGCGGCGGCTGCTGCCGACGGGTGCCGAGCTGGTGGCCGACCGCGGCGACCTCGGCGCGGAGCTGGGCTTCGGGCGCGACGAGGACGGGGCTCGCGCATGACGGGCGTCGTCGGCGCGCTCGTCGAGGCGTGGGACGAGCTGCGCATCCACAAGCTGCGCGTGCTGCTCGCGCTCATCGGTGTCGCGTGCGCCGTCGCCGCGATCACGGGCGTCACCGCGGCCGTGTCGATGCTCAAGCAGGCGTTCCAGGAGGACGCCGACCGCAGCATGGGCCGGCAGATCACCCTCACGGTGCAGGTGTACCCGCAGGGCCCGGACGCGACGATGACGACCGACGTCGACGCCGTGTTCGCGCAGGTCCTCGACCGGTACTCGATCGAGTACTCGAGCCGCCAGGAGTGGAACCAGGTGCTCGCGCGGTTCCCGGACGGCACCCGCCAGCTCCAGGTGACGGTCGTCGACCCGGACTACGCCGTGATCAACCGGACCGTCCCGTCGCAGGGCCGCTGGTTCACCGACACGGACGCCGAGGCGTTCGCCCCGACCCTCGTGGTCAACGAGTCGTTCCTCTCCGCGTTCGGGCTCACCGACCTGTCGACGCACCCGACCGTGCAGCTCGGAGGCGAGGCGCCGGTCCGCGCGACCGTCGTCGGTGTGATGAGGAACGACTGGCCCGAGGCCGAGCCGATGGCCTACATCCTGTACGACCAGCTGCACCGGTGGATCGGCTCCGACGGCAACGCCGGGCCGCCCGGTCAGGCGAGCACCGCGCAGGCCGCCCCGGACATGATGCAGTCGTTCCCGATGATGCAGGTCTGGGTCCCGACGGGCGCTGCGCCCGAGCTCGCCGACGCGATCAAGCACGACGTCTCCGCGTCGGTCCCCGGCTGGGGCGTCGACGTGTCGCCCAACGGCGACGGCCGTGACCCGATCGGGCGGGCGACGAAGTGGGTCGGCATCGGCGTCGGCGGGTTCGCCCTGCTGCTCGGCGGGCTCGGCCTGGTGAACATCGCGCTCGTCACCGTGCGGTACCGGATCCGCGAGATCGGCATCCGGCGGTCGTTCGGCGCGACGTCCGGGCGCGTGTTCTTCGGGGTCATGCTCGAGTCGGTCGTCGCGACCGTGGTCGCCGGGCTCGTCGGCGTCGTCATCGCCGTCGCGATCATCAAGAACATCCCGATCGAGAGGGTGTTCGGCAGCCAGATCGCCGACATGCCGCCGTTCCCGGTGTCCGCCGCGCTGACCGGCATGGCGTGCGCGACGGCGGTCGGCGCGCTCGCCGGGATCATCCCCGCCACGGTCGCCGTGCGGGTCAAGGTCATCGACGCGATCCGGTACTGAGCGCCGCGGCACCGCACGCCGGGGCCCGGGTCCGACCTCCGACGAGGACGGGCCCGGCCCTGCCGTCATCCGGCGGCCGTGCCGGCTCCGGGC
>JAEWCA010000309.1 GCA_023390875.1 Actinomycetes bacterium | reverse complement strand
CCGTCGGGCAGCGCGAACAGGCCGACGGACCAGGCGCCGACCGCGAGCCCGAGGTCGACGGCGTGCAGGACGGTGCCGTCGAGCTGCTGCCGGGAGACGTGGACGGTGCCCTGCCAGATGGTCGCGGTGTCGTTGACGACCGCGAGCATGAGGCGGCCGTCGCGCGGCTGCACCGTGAGCATCCGGGGGCGGTAGGCGTGCTTGAGCGCGTACCAGAGGGGCTTGGGCCGCGCGGCGCCGGCGACCGCGGCCCACGACGTCACGGGCCAGCAGTCGTTGAGCTGCCAGACGATCGCGCCCGCCGTGCGCGGCCACCACGAGCGGTAGTGCTCGATCGCGAACTGCACGGCCCGCGCCTGGTTGAGCTGCGTCGCCCAGTGCCAGTCGGCGAAGTCGTCCGGCACGCCCAGGTGCGGCGCGAGCCCGCGGTCGAGCTTGCCGTTGCCGTCGTCGGCCTTCTGGTGCAGGAGGAACGCGGGGTCCTCCTTGGTGAGCGCGTCGCCCGCGACGGGGTGCACGGCTCGCGTGAGCGTCGCCCACGTCGGCGGGCCCTGGAAGCCGAACTCCGAGCAGAACCGCGGCACCTCGTCGGCGTACACGGTCCAGTCGACGCGGTTCCACACCTCCCACTGGTGGTGCGTGCCGTGGTCGGGGTCGTTGGGGTGGACCTCGTCGAGCGCGAAGCCGGGGGAGTACGGCGAGCCGTCGCTGTACGGGCGGGTCGGGTCGACCTCGGCGACGACGTCGCGCAGCAGCTCGGTCGCGTACCGCAGGCCCCACGTGCGGCCGTCGAGCAGCTCGGGCCAGCCCCAGTCCATGAAGCCCCACAGGTTCTCGTTGCCGCCGTTCCACAGCACGAGCGACGGGTGCGGCGTGAGCCGGGCGACCTGCTCGCGGGCCTCGGCCTCGAGCTCGTCCCAGACCGGCTGCTCCTCCGGGTACGCCGCGCACGCGAGCAGGAAGTCCTGCCAGACGAGCACGCCGCGCTCGTCGCACAGCTCGTAGAAGTCCTCGGACTCGTAGATGCCCCCGCCCCACACGCGCAGCAGGTTGAGGTGCGCGTCGACCGCCTGGTCGATGCGGCGCGCGAGGCGCTCGCGGGTGATCCGGGTGAGGAGGTGGTCGTCGGGGATCCAGTTGGCGCCCTTGACGAAGACGGGCCGGCCGTTGACCCGGAACGTGAACGGCGTGCCGTCGTCGTCGGGGGTGGTGTCCAGCTCGACGGTGCGGAAGCCGATGCGGCGCGTCCACGTGTCGAGGGGCGCGACGCGGTCCTGCCCGGGGTCGACGAGCACCACCGACAGCTCCGACAGCGGCTGCGCGCCGTGCCCGGCCGGCCACCAGAGCGGGGCGTGCGGGACCTCGACGGTCACGACGCCGCTCGACGAACCGGCGTGCAGCGTGGCCGTCGCCTCCGCGCCCGCGACCCGCGCGCGCACCACGAGCGGGACGTCCGACCCCGCCAGACCCGAGCGCTCCACGTCGACGTGCACGGCGACGACGCCGGTCCCGTCGCCGTCGACCGTCACGAGCGGGCGCACCCGCGCGAGGCGCGCGACCCGCCAGCGCTCCACCCGGACGGGCCGCCACAGGCCGGCCGTCTGCAGGTCCGGCCCCCAGTCCCAGCCGAACGAGCACGCCATCTTGCGGACCATGTTGTACGGCTGCGGGTACGGCGACGGGCGCGAGCCCAGCCGGGCGGCCTCCTGCTCGGCGTGCTCGAGCGCCGACCGGAACGCGACGCGCAGCCGCTGCGTCGTCGGGCGGACGAGGTCACGCACGTCGAGCCGGTACGACCGGTGCATGTTCGCGGTGCGGCCGAGCTCGTGGTCGTCGAGCGTGATCGTCGCGACCGTGTCGACGCCGTCGAGCACCAGGTCGACGCGCTCGTCGGGCGCGGGCGTCGCGAGGTGCAGGTCGCGCTCGAACACCCAGTCGGTGCGGCGCATCCACGCGAGCGCGTCCTCGTGCCGGTCGAGGTACGGGTCGGGGATCAGCCCCGCGTCGAGCAGCGCGGTGTGGCTCGTGCCGGGCACGCGCGTCCGGACGCGGCGGCCCAGGAGGTCAGCCGGGACGGGCCCCGCGACGGCCGCGACCGTCCAGCCGTCGTGCAGGTCCTGCGTGTTCATGAGAAGCGCTCCAGATTCGAGGGGCCGAAGGGCTGTGCGGACTACTTCGTGGCCCCTTGCGTGAACCCGTTGTAGATGTACCGCTGGAGGAAGAGGAAGAGCACCAGGATCGGCACGATCGTGATGACCACGCACGCGCAGATGGCTTCCCACTGCGAGCCGTACGGCCCCTTGAACGCGAACAGGGCCGTGGAGATCGGCAGCTTGTCCGGGTCGTTGAGGTACAGGTACGGCAGGAAGAACTCGTTGTAGATGCCGATGCCCTTGATGATCACGACCGTGGCGATCGCGGGCTTGAGGTTGGGCAGGATGATCTGGAAGAAGATCCGCAGGTGCCCGGCGCCCTCGATCATCGCGGCCTCGTCGAGCGAGCGCGGGATGCTGCGCATGAACTGCACGAAGATGTAGATGGACACGATGTCGGTGCCCATGAACAGCAGGATCAGCGCCCAGCGCGAGCCGTAGAGCCCCAGGCCGTTGATGATCTGGAACGTCGCGACCTGCGTGGTCACGCCCGGGACGAGCGTCGCGAGCAGGAACAGCGCGAGGACCACGCTGCGGCCCCGGAACCGGAACCGGTCGAGCGCGTACGCCGTCGCGGCCCCGATGAGGATCGTGCCCGTGATCGCGGCGACGAAGATGAGCGCCGTGTTGAAGAACGCGAGCGCCATGCCGCCCCGCGTGAACGCGAGCACGTAGTTGTCGACGTTGAACCAGTCGGCAGGCGGCTGGAACGGGTTCGTCGAGAGGAACTCCTGGTTCGTCTTGAACGACCCGAACAGGATGAGCCCGAGCGGCAGCAGCGTGACGATCGAGGCGACGACGAGCGTGACGTACTTGGCGGTGCCGGCGACGGCCTTCACGTGAGGTCCACCTCCTCCTCCGGGACGAGCCTGCGCTGGAGCCACGTGACCAGCAGGACGAACACGAGCAGCACGACGGCCATCGCGGACGCGAGCCCGACGGTGTTGCGCTGGAAGGCCATCCAGACGGTGCGGATGACGAACGTCTCGGTGCCGTTGGCGCCGTTCGTCATGACGAACGGGATCTCGAACACGGACAGCGAGCCGGAGATGCCGAGGATGAACGCGAGGCCGACGATCGGGCGGATGGACGGCAGGATGATCGACCAGAACTCGTGCCAGCGGTTCGCGCCGTCGAGCGCCGCCGCCTCGTAGATGTCGGAGTTGATCGACTGGATCGCGCCGAGGAACATCACGAACGTCAGGCCCGTGTACCGCCACACGGAGACCGCCGCGAGCGAGTAGTTCGCGATGTCCGGGTCGCCCGTCCACTGGTGGATGAGGCTCTCGAGGCCGGTGTTCATCAGGACGGTGTCGAGACCGCCGCCGGGCTTGAGGAAGTTGAGGAAGATCAGCCCGATCGCGACGCCGTTGATGAGGTACGGGAAGAACAGGATGCCCTTCCACATGTTCCGGAACCGGACCTTGAACGACAGGATCGTCGCGAAGTAGAGCGCGAGCGCCATCTGCACGAACGAGCCGACGACGTAGTACAGCGAGACGAAGAACACCCGCAGGTTGTCGGGGTCGGTGAACACGTCGACGTAGTTGTCGAGGCCCACGAAGTTCTTCGTCTTGTCGAGGCCGTCCCAGTCGGTGACCGAGTACCAGAACATGTTGACGACGGGCGTGTAGGTCAGGAGCAGCAGGAGCCCGACGGGCACCAGCAGGAACAGGTACGGCGTGAGCCGGCGGTACCACGCCGAGCGGCGGCCCGCCCCACCCGGGACCCGGGGGGGGCGAGCCTCGTCAGGCTCGGTCGCGGCCGCGATCACGGGGCCGAGGCCCGTGGGTGCGGACGTCATGGTGCGTGACCTCAGCTGTCGGCGTCCGCACGACCCTCGGCCCACTTGCCGTTGAGGTCGTCGAAGATCTGCTCCTTGGTCCGGGAGCCGGAGCGGGCGTCGTCGATGATCTGCAGGCGGTACTTCGGGTCGGTCGTCACGATGCCGGACGCCGTGTCGATGTCGGCGAACAGCGACTCCTTGCCGGCGGGCGCCGCGTTCATGGTGAGGAGCTCGACGTTCGACATGAAGCTCTCGAGCGCGGCCGGGACGGCGCCGTCGACCAGCGGGGACAGGCCGACCTGCGACTCCGAGTAGCCCGAGTCGTGGTTGAACCAGTCGATCCACGCGCGCGCGGTCGCCTTGTTCTTCGAGTGGACGTTGATGCCGAGGTTGTAGTCGCCGCCCGCGACCGTGTGGAACTTCCCGTCGACCTGCACGGGGACCGGCATGTATGCGATGTCCGCCGGGTCGGCGCCCGCGGCCTCGCCGGCCGCCATCATCTGCGGGATGGCCCACGAGCCGAGCACCATGGTCGCGATGTCGCCCACGCCGATCTGGCGCTTGGAGCCCTCCCAGTCGGTGGTGGTCGGGTCGGCCTCGGTGAGCTTGCGCGCGACGGCGTCGTAGATGGTGCCGTCGATGACGCCGTAGTCGGAGTCCGCGGTCCACGGGGTGTCCGTCTGCGTCATCTTGTTGAGGGCGTCAGGGTCGGCGGTGACCGCGCCCCGCCAGCCGTCCCACTGCGACAGCGCCCACGAGTCCTTGTAGTTGGTGTAGAGCGGCGCGACCTTGGCGACGCCCTTGTCCTTGATGGTCTGCAGGTCGTCGAGGAACTCCTGCGGGGTGGTCGGGAACTCCGTGATCCCGGCCTCCTCCCACACGCGCTTGTTGTAGAGGATGCCCTGCACGTTGCCGACGACGGGGATGCCGTACGACTTGCCCTCGAAGGACTTGTCGTTGAGCCAGCGGTACTCCTTCTCCATCTCGGCCTGGTCGCCGAGCGGCTCGAAGAAGTCGGGGAGCTGGTCGGGGGTCACCGAGCCGGGGATGGCGAGGACGTCGCCGTAGTCGTCGGTGTTCATGCGGGTCTTCACGGTGCCCTCGTAGTCCTTGACGCCCTCGACCTTGACGTCCGTGACCTCGGGGTACTTCTTCTTGAACTCCGCGACGTACTTGTCGAACGTGCCGTCCTCGACGAGGTCGGTGCGCCACGTGAGGACGCTGATCTTGCCCGAGGGGGTGCCGTCGTCGTTCGCGCTGCCGTCGTCGCTGTCGCCGCCGCTCGAGCACGCGGCGGTGAGGGCGAGGACCGCGCCTGCCGCCGCGAGGGCGATCAGCCGGGGGCGTCGGTGGTGAGGGAACATCTGTGATCCTCTCGTCGTGCCGGCACCTCCGCGTGCCGGACGGTCTGGAGGGGCGTCGTTGCCGGTGGGTCGGGGACCCTGCTCCGTGTGGCATTCTTAAGCAAGTGAACAAAGTAAGTCAACGGGCGTGTCGTACCGGAAACGGCCCGTGCCCGGATCGTTATGGTGAGCGCGGCGCGTGCACCGAACCGAGGGAGGACCCGTGAGCAGCTCGCAGGCCGGGCTGGGGGCCGCGCACGCGACCAGCCGCGCCGCGATCCTCGACCTCATCCGTGCGTCCGGGACGATCAGCCGGGTCGAGCTGACCCGGGCCACGGGGTTCACGGCCGCCACCATCTCGACCGTCGTCCGTCGGCTCATCGACGACGGGCTCGTGCTCGAGGTCGGCCGCGCCGAGTCGACCGGCGGCAAGCCCCGGATGCTGCTCGAGCTCGACCCGCTGGCCCGGTACGCCGTCGGCGTCCACCTCGACCACGCCGGCATCACCTACGTCATCGCCAACCTCGGCGGTGCGATCGTCGCGCGCTGGAAGCGCCCCGGCGCAGGGTCGGACGACCCGCGCGACGTCGTCGCCCGCATCGGCGCCGAGATCGCCGCGACCGTCGCCCGTGTCGGCGTCGACCCCGCCCGGCTGCTCGGGCTCGGCGTCGTGTCGCCCGGCCCGATCTCCGCCTCCACCGGGATGACGCTCACGCCACCCGTGATGCAGGCCTGGACCGAGTTCCCGCTCTCCGCCGCGCTCGAGGACGCCGTCGGGCTGCCCGTGCTGCTCGACAACGACGCGACCGCCGCCGCGATCGGGGAGTACTGGTCGGGCGGCATCACGTCGGGGGCGGCGTTCGCCGCGCTCTACATGGGCACCGGCATCGGCTCGGGCATCATCGTCGACGGCACGGTCTACCGCGGGTCCAGCTCGAACGCCGGCGAGGTCGGGCACATCTGCGTCGACCTCGACGGCCCGCAGTGCTGGTGCGGGAGCGTCGGGTGCGTCGAGGCGCTCGCGGGTCCCGCCGCCGTCGTCGCCGCCGCCCGGGACGCGGGCGTCGAGCTGCCCGGTCGCGGGGTCGCCGAGGAC
>JAEWCA010000291.1 GCA_023390875.1 Actinomycetes bacterium | reverse complement strand
GTCCGGGCGGCCGCCGTGGAGCGCCTCGACCGGGCCGCCTCCGTGCCGGTGCCCCGCCCGGTCGTGTCCGCGGTCGCCGTGCCGCCCGCCGGGCTCCGGGACTCGTCGCCGTACACGGCCATGTGGCTGTGGGACAACCCGGTGCACGTCACGAACGACGCGCGCGGCCGGAACTTCAACGACGCCGACCCGCCGACGGTCGCCGCGTTCGCGCGAGAGCACGGCGTCCGGACGGTGTTCCTGGCCGCGCCGTGGAACTCCGACGAGGGACCCGTCGCCCGCTGGTTCGACGCCATGGTCGTCGTCCTGCACCGCGAGGGCGTCGAGGTCGCACCGCTGGGTGGCGACGAGACCTGGCTCACGGACCCGTCCCTGGGCGCGCACTGGGTCCGGGACGCGGTGCGCGGGCGAGGGGTCGGCCGGGTGCAGCTCGACCTCGAGCCGTGGGCGCTGCCGCTGTGGCAGACCGACCAGGACCGCGCGGTCGCCCAGTGGCTCGCCGCGGTGGACGCCGTCCGCGCCGCCCTGCCGGCGGGGGTCGAGCTCGGCGTCGACGCCCCCTACTGGCTCGCGACGACCCCCGACGGCGCGGGCGGGACCCTGTTCGACGACGTGCTCGCGCGTGCCGACACCGTCGTCGTGGTGACGTTCCAGGACACGGCCGAGGGCGACGCGGGGATCCTCACGCTGTCGGCGGCCGCGCGCCGGGCCGCCGGGGCCGCCGGCGTGCCGTACACGGTCGGGATCGAGACCGACTCACCGCTCGTCGCGGGTGGCCCCGAGCACACGTTCTTCGACGACGGCGTGCTCGCGCTCGACGCGCAGGTCGGCATCGTCGACGGCGCGCTGCGCGGCGACCCGCAGTACCGCGGCATCTCCGTCGAGCGGTACCGCACGTGGCGGCACCTGATCGACGTGGCCGGCGGCGCGCTGGTGCGCTGACGGCCGCTCAGGCGGCGGCCGGCTGCTTCGGCGGCAGGCCGAGCTGCTTGCGGAACAGGTTGCGCTGCACGGTCCACCCGAGCCCCGCGAGCACGAGCCACGCGACCAGCATGATCGTCTGCTCGACGCCGTCGTCGGGGTGCCGCAGCGCGCCGAACACGCTCGGCCACAGGATGCCCAGGCCGGACAGGATGATGCTCGCGCCGCCCAGGGCGGTGAGCCACAGCAGCATCCGCTTGGCGTACTTCTCCGCGAGGAACGCGCTGAGGAACGCGACGGCGGCGACGAGCACGACGCCGAGCAGCACGCTCGTCTGCGGGTTGTGCAGCGCGGACCAGAACTTCGCGCCGATCACGGCACCGGTCGCGAGCCCGACGACGAACGTCGCGAACCGGAAGACGAGCGACAGGAGCACCCATGCCAGCACGGCCGCGCCGAGGCCGACGAGCACCGCCGTCCACCCCGTCGCGCCGACCGCGTCGGCGACGAGGTAGCCGAGCGCGAACCCCGACGCGAGCAGCGCCAGGTTCACCGACCGGATGCCGTAGAAGCAGAGCAGGACACCCACCAGCAGCACCACGACGCCGGTCATCGTCGCCCCTTTCCTGGGCTCTCGCCCCAGGCTAGGGTCAGCCGCTCGCGCGGACCACCAGGGGCGTGGGCAGCGTGATCGCGGCGGGGTCGCCACCCTCGACGACCTCGAGCAGCAGCCGGACCATCTCGCCCGCGATGCGCTCGAGCGGCTGGTGCATCGTCGTGAGCGCCGGGTCGAGCGTCGCGGCGAGGCCGGAGTCGTCGAACCCGCCGATCGCGACGTCGTCCGGCACACGGCGTCCGGACTCGCGCAGCACCTGCATCGCGCCGGCCGCCATGAGGTCGGACGCCACGAACACCGCGTCGAGGTCCGGGCGGCGCAGCAGCAGCTCGCGCATCGCCGCGGCACCGCCCGCACGCGTGTAGTCGCCGTGCGCCACGAGCTCCTCGTCGTACGCGTCGCCGAGCTCCGCGCGGTACCCCTCGAGGCGCTGCCGCCCGCCGGGGGTGTCCAGGGGGCCGGTGATCGTGGCGACGCGGGTGCGGCCCGAGTCGAGCAGGTGGCGGGTCATGCGGGCACCGCCGCCGCGGTCGTCGGCCGCGACGTACCCGATCTCCGACTCGAACCCGAGCGGGGCACCGCACGAGATCGTCGGGATCTGCTGCTTGACGAGCGACGCGAGCACCGGGTCGCCCGCGTGCGACGAGATCAGCAGGACCCCGTCCACGTGGCCGGCACCGACGTACTGGAGCACCTGCTTCCGCTCGTCGGCGGTGCCCGCGACCATGAGCAGCAGCGGCATCCCGCGGGCCGCGAGCGCCTGGGCGGCGCCGCGCAGCAGGATCGAGTACGTCGGGTCCTCGAACAGCAGGTGCTGCGGCTCGGTGAGCAGGAACGCGACCGAGTTCGAGCGGCCCGTCACGAGCGAGCGGGCGTGCTGGTTGGTGGAGTAGCCGGTGGTGCGGATGGCCTCCTCGACGGCGGCGAGCGCCTCGGGCGAGACCCAGTGACCACCGTTGATGACCCGGGACACGGTGCCGCGGGACACGCCGGCGGCCGCCGCGACGTCGCGGATCGTCGGCCGCCTGCGCGGCTGGGCTGTGGGTTCCATCGGAGCGAACTCTAGGGCGCCGGTGCCGGGACTCAGGCCTTGACCGCGCCGGCGGCGAGGTCGACCTGCCAGTACCGCTGCAGCGTCAGGAACAGCGCGGCGAGCGGGATGATCGACAGCAGCGCGCCGGTGATGACCGACGTGTACATCGCCGGCTGGGACGCGCCCTGGTTGAGCAGCCCCGACAGGCCCACGGTGATCGGGAAGAGCCGGTCGTTGCCGAGCATGATGTACGGCAGCATGAAGTTGTTCCAGATGGCGACGAACTGGAACAGGAACACCGTCACGAGGCCCGGCTTCATCATCGGCACGGCGATCCGCGCGAACGTCTTCCACTCACCCGCACCGTCCGTCCGCGCCGCCTCGATCACGTCGTCGGGCACGGCCGCCGCCGCGTAGATGCGCGACAGGTAGATGCCGTACGGGCTGATGAGGCTCGGCAGCAGCACCGACAGGTACGTGTTCGTCAGGCCGACCTTCGCGAGCAGCAGGTACTGCGGCACGGCGAGCACCACGCCGGGCACGAGGACGCCCGCGAGGATGACGTAGAAGATCGCCTTCTTGCCGGCGAACTGGTACTTCGCCAGGCCGTAGCCGGCCATCGCGGAGATCAGCACCGACAGCCCGCCACCGACTCCCGCGTAGATCACCGTGTTCAGCATCCACCGCCAGTACAGGCCGCCGCGGTACGTCGACAGGTCCGCGATGTTCTCCCACAGGTGCGTCGACGGCGCGAACGTGAACGTCGAGAACAGCTCGCCCGCGCTCTTCGACGACGCCATGACGACCCACACGACGGGCAGCAGGCAGTAGAGGGCGCCGAGCAGCAGCGTGATCGTGGCGGGGCCGCTCGGGCGGTGCCGGCGCTCGTCGAGCGAGGTCCGCACCGGGACGGGCGTCGGCGACGGCCGGGTCAGCGTCGTGGTCATGAGCGGTTCTCCTGAGCGAAGGCACGGTTCTGCACCAAGAGCAGGAACCCGAACGAGAGGACGAAGGTCGCGACGGCGATGACGACCGAGGTCGCGGACGCGGAGTAGATGTCGTCACGCGTGAACGCGTCGCGGTACACCTTCATGAGCGGGCTCCACGTCGACGAGATCGTGTTGGTCAGGGGCCGGAGCGTCATCGGCTCGGCGAACACCTGCAGCGTCGCGACCATGGAGAACAGGAACGTGAGGATGAGGGACGGCATCGCGATCGGGATCTTGATGCGCCACGCGATGCCGATCTCGGACGCCCCGTCGAGGCGCGCGGCCTCGTAGAGCTCCGACGGGATCGCCTTGAGCGAGGTGTAGATGACGAGCATGTTGAAGCCGACGCCGCCCCACAGGCCGATGTTCGCGATGGCGAACACGACCCACTGCGCCGACAGGATGTCGGGCACGTCCCAGCCGAGCTTGTCGAACACGTAGTAGAACGGGCTCACGCCGGGCAGGTACAGGAAGCCCCACAGCAGCGACGCGATGACCGCGGGCACCGCGTACGGCAGGAAGATCGCGATCTTCGAGACGCCCTTGGCGCGCGTGCGGCGCGAGTCGAGCAGCAGCGCGAACAGCAGGGCCAGCCCGAGCATCGTCGGGACCAGGATCAGGCCGTACACGGCGACGCGGCCGACCGACGCGAGGAACTCGGGGTCGGTGAGCGCCTCCCGGTAGTTGGCGAGGCCGGCCCAGATCTCGGTCCGGGCGCCCTTGCCGAGCCCGAGCCCGCTGACCTTCACCGTGCGCAGGCTCAGGTAGAGCGCGTAGACGATGGGCAGGGCCAGGAACAGCGCGAACAGCACCATCGCGGGGGCGAGGAAGCCGTAGGGGGCCAGCCGACGGCGGCGTCGGGTGGCGGCGGCGGACGCCGCGAGGTCGGTGGTGGTCACAGTGGTTCCCTCCCGTGGAGGCGAGGGGGTCGCCCGGCGCCGGCAGCCGTGTCGGCACCGGGCG
>JAEWCA010000182.1 GCA_023390875.1 Actinomycetes bacterium | reverse complement strand
GTCCGCGTTGGCGTGCACGTGCAGCCGGCGGGTCGCGTCCGCGTGCCGCAGCAGCCGGTCGACGGCCCGCACGAGGTCGCGCGTGTCGTCGTCGGGCGCAGCCGCGAGCGCGACGTCGAGGCCCTCGTCCAGGTAGCGGCTGACGGGGGAGGGTGCGACCGCGACGTCGCCGAGGAACACCTCGCCGGTCGAGCCGTCGATCGCGACGGTGTCGCCCTCGTGCACCACGTGCCCGTCGACTCCGAAGCTGCGCGTCGCCAGGTCGATGTCGAGGGCTTCCGCCCCGACGACGCACGTGCGGCCCATGCCGCGCGCGACGACCGCGGCGTGCGACGTCTTGCCGCCGCGCGCCGTGAGGACGCCGACCGCCGCGATCATGCCGCCGAGGTCGTCCGGGTTCGTCTCGCGGCGCACCAGCACGACGTCCTTGCCGTCGGCCGCCCAGTCCTGGGCCGTGCGGGAGTCGAAGACCGCGGCCCCGACGGCCGCGCCGGGCGACGCGGCCATGCCGCGCGCGAGCAGCGTGCGCTCGGCGGTCGCGTCGAACTGGGGGAACAGCAGCTGTGTCAGGTGCTGGCCGGACACGCGGGCCAGGGCCTCGTCGAGCGTGATGAGGTGCTCGTCGACGAGCTGGGTCGCGATCCGGAACGCCGCGGCCGCTGTCCGCTTGCCGACCCTGGTCTGGAGCATCCACAGCCGCCCGCGCTCGATGGTGAACTCGATGTCGCACAGGTCGCGGTAGTGCGTCTCGAGCTGCCGCATCGCGCGGCGCAGGTCGGCGTACGCGCCCGGGTCGGTGCGCTCCAGGTCGGCGAGGCTCGACGTGTTCCGGATGCCCGCGACGACGTCCTCGCCCTGCGCGTTCGCGAGGTAGTCGCCGTAGTTCCCCGGCTGCCCCGTCGACGGGTCGCGCGTGAACGCCACGCCCGTGCCCGACGTCGGGCCGAGGTTGCCGAACACCATCGGCACGACGTTGACGGCCGTCCCGAGGTCGTCGGGGATCCGCTCCTTGCGGCGGTACAGGCGGGCGCGCTCGGTGTTCCACGAGCGCAGCACCGCCACGATCGCGAGGTCGAGCTGCTCGCGCGGGTCCTGCGGGAAGTCGCGGCCGACCGCGTCGCGGACGATCTCCTTGTACGTGCCGACCAGGGTGCGCAGGTCGTCGGCGTCGAGGTCGACGTCGGACGCGACGCCGCGTGCCGCCTTGGCCGCGTCGAGCGCGTCGGAGAAGCGGTCGCCGTCGACGTCGAGGACCGTCCGGCCGAACATCTGCACGAGGCGCCGGTAGGAGTCCCACGCGAACCGCTCGTCGCCGCTGAACGACGCGAGCCCGTGCACGGTCTCGTCGTTGAGGCCGACGTCGAGCACCGTCTCCATCATCCCGGGCATCGAGAACTTGGCACCGGACCGCACCGAGACGAGCAGCGGGTCCGTGGTGTCGCCGAACCGGCGCCCGAGGGTGTCCTCGACCCGACGCAGGGCGGTCGTGACCTCGACGCCCAGGCCGGGAGGGACCCGGCCCTCGCGCATGTAGAAGCGGCACGCCTCGGTCGTGATCGTGAACCCCGGCGGGACGGGGAGGCCCAGCCGGGTCATCTCGGCCAGGTTCGCGCCCTTGCCGCCGAGCAGGTCCTTGCGGTCCTTGTCGCCCTGCGTGAAGTCCCAGACGTACGTGGCCACGGCGCACCTCCGCTGCGGGCCGGGCCTCGTCGTCCGGCCTCCACACCGCAGTCTCGTCCCGCCGCCGGGGCGGTGCACAGGGACGAACGGCCCTGCCCGGTGGGTGGTGCGGCGGCGCCGCGGCCGGTCAGGACACGGTGAACGTGGCGCTCACGAGGTGGGACGACTCGTCCGGCCCCGTCGCGCCGTCTCGCACGTCCGGCTCCCAGACGCGCACGGTCCACGCGCCCACCGGGAGGTCGACCGTGAACGAGAACGGGCCGACCTCGCCGTTCGAGCCGGCCTGGACCGAGCCCTGGTGGACGACGGCCGACGTGAGGTCGCCCGCGGGGTGGACGTCCCACACCATCGTGCCCTCGAACGCCGTGCCGGTGCCCGACACCGTGACGGTCGGGCCGGGCACGGTCGACCCCGACAGCGGCGCCGTGAGCGTGCTCGTGCCCGCCTGGGCGACGTCACCGGACGTGTCGAGCGTCTCCTGGTCGCCCGTCGGTGTGGGCGGCGGGGACGCGGTGGGCGACGGCGGTGCGGACACCGACGGCGGTGCGGTCGTCGCGCCGTCAGGACCGGACGGCCCGCCCCCGCACCCGGCCAGCACGAGCGCCGCGGCGGCGACGAGCACGACGTTCCTCGTGGTCGGACGGGGCGTGACCATCGGTGATCTCCAATCCGCTCGGAGCGGCGGTGTGGGCGGCTCGTAGACTGGTGGGGTCGACGCGCGACGTCCGCCCATCATGGACGCGGCGCCGAGGTCGACGCAGGTACCACGCGGCAGGACCACGACCGCACGACCGAAGGAGCGCACGGCGGACGCCGAGCACATGACGCAGCCGACACCAGCCCCTCAGCACACCGGCGCGCCCGCGCGCGTCGAGCACCGGATCAGCGTTCCCGCCGACGTCTCGATGGTCGAGCTGCTCGGGCTGCGCGACGAGGTCCTCCGCGCGATCGAGGAGGGCTTCACGACGGTCGACGTGCACGTCCGCGGCAACGAGGTGACGCTCGCAGGCCCGGTCGGCGACGTCGCGCTCGTGGCCCGTCTGGTCGACGAGCTCGTCGAGATGGCGGCGGGCGGCACGCCGCTCACGCCCGACGTGGTCACGCGGTCCGTCGCGATGCTCGCCGCCGGGTCGACCACGCGGCCCGCGGACGTCCTCACGTTCAACATCCTCTCCTCACGGGGCCGCACGATCCGGCCCAAGACGGCGGGGCAGAAGGAGTACGTCGACGCGATCGACCGGCACACCGTGACGTTCGGCATCGGTCCGGCGGGCACCGGCAAGACGTACCTCGCGATGGCCAAGGCCGTGCAGGCCCTGCAGGAGCGGCGCGTCAACCGGATCGTCCTCACGCGTCCGGCCGTCGAGGCGGGGGAGCGGCTCGGGTTCCTGCCGGGCACGCTGTCGGAGAAGATCGACCCCTACCTGCGGCCGCTGTACGACGCGTTGCACGACATGGTCGACCCCGAGTCGATCCCGCGGCTCATGGAGGCGGGCACCATCGAGGTCGCGCCCCTCGCGTACATGCGCGGCCGCACCCTCAACGACTCCTTCATCATCCTCGACGAGGCGCAGAACACGTCCGTCGAGCAGATGAAGATGTTCCTCACGCGCCTGGGCTTCGGCTCGAAGGTCGTCGTGACCGGTGACGTGACCCAGGTGGACCTCCCGTCGGGGACCACGTCCGGCCTGCGCGTCGTCGAGCAGATCCTCAGCGGTGTCGACGACGTCGAGTTCTGCCGCCTGACGTCGTCGGACGTGGTCCGGCACCGCCTGGTCAGCGACATCATCGACGCGTACGCGCGCTGGGACAGGAGCTGACGGGTGAGCATCGAGGTCAACAACGAGTCGGGGTTCGACGTCGACGAGGCGGAGTTCGCCGCGCTCGCGCGCTACGTGCTCGACGAGATGCACGTGCACCCGCAGACCGACCTGTCGATCCTCCTGGTCGGCACGGACGTCATGACGGACCTGCACGTCAAGTGGATGGACGAGCCCGGACCGACGGACGTGCTGTCGTTCCCCATGGACGAGCTGCGCCCCGGCCGTGACGGCGAGCCGACGCCCGCCGGCCTGCTCGGCGACGTCGTGCTCTGCCCCGAGGTGGCCGCGCAGCAGGCCCGGACGGCCGGGCACTCCACGGCCGAGGAGCTCCTCCTCCTGACGACGCACGGCATCCTGCACCTGCTCGGGTACGACCACGTCGAGCCGGACGAGGAGAAGGAGATGTTCGCGCTGCAGCGACGGCTGCTGCTGACGTTCCTGGCCGGTCGATGAGCGACGAGCCGGTCGCGCTGCTGGTCCTGCTCGCGGTGCTCGGCATCGCGGGGGCCGCCGCGCTGTCCGCCGGCGAGGTCGCGGTCAACCGCGTCTCGCGGGCCGCGGTCACCGAGCTCGTCGCCGAGCGGCACCCTGCGGCCGACCGGGTGCGGGCGCTCGTCGAGCACCCGGTGCGGGTCACCGCCGCGGCGTCGTTCGTGCGGCTGCTGCTCGAGATGACGGCGACCGTCTGCATCGTGCTCGCCGTCGCCGCCGGGTCGTGGGCGTGGTGGGTCGTGCTGCTCGTGTCCGTCGCGCTGTGCGGGCTCGTCGCGTTCGTGTTCGTGCGGGTCAGCCCGCGCAGCCTCGGCCGCCGCCACCCGGTGCGCACGCTCACGCTGCTGTCGCGTCCGCTC
>JAEWCA010000144.1 GCA_023390875.1 Actinomycetes bacterium | reverse complement strand
GCCCGGCACCGGCTGCGGCAGCTGGTCGGGCACCTCGTGGTCGACGACGGCCCCGCGCTGCGCCGCCACCTCGCCGCGATGCGCGCCGCCGGGTACCGGCTCAACCTCAACCTGCTCGGCGAGGCCGTCCTCGGGGAGCACGAGGCCGTCGCCCGGCTCGCGAGGGTCCGGGCGCTCGTGGAGCGACCCGACGTCGACTACGTGTCCGTCAAGGTGTCGGCCGTGGCGAGCCAGCTGTCCACGTGGGACACCGAGGGGAGCGTGCGCCGCGTCGTCGACCGGCTCCGCCCGCTGTACCTCACGGCCGCGCGGCACGGCACGTTCCTCAACCTCGACATGGAGGAGTACCGCGACCTCACGCTGACCGTCCGCGTCTTCGAGCGGCTCGTGACGGACCCGGAGCTGCTGCACGCACCCGCCGGCATCGTGCTGCAGGCGTACCTGCCCGACGCGGCCGACGCGCTCGACGAGCTCACCGACCTCGCCCGCCGGCGCCACGACGACGGCGGCACGCCGCTCAAGGTCCGCCTCGTCAAGGGCGCCAACCTCGCGATGGAGCGCGTCGAGGCCGAGCTGCACGGCTGGCCGCAGGCGCCGTACCCGACGAAGGCGGACGTCGACGCCGCGTACCTGCGGCTCGTCGACCGTGCGCTGACCCCCGGGCGGGCCGAAGTGCTGCGCGTCGGCGTCGCGAGCCACAACCTGTACCACGTGGCCGCGGCCCACCTGCTCGCCCGCTCGCGCGGCGTGCAGGACGCCCTCGACGTCGAGATGCTGCAAGGCATGGCGCCCGCGCAGGCGCGCGCCGTGCGCGACGTCGTCGGCAGCGTGCTGCTCTACACGCCCGTGGTCGCGCGCGACGACCTCGACGTCGCGGTCGCCTACCTGGTGCGGCGGCTCGAGGAGAACGCGGCGGGGGAGAACTTCCTGCACGCGCTGTTCGCGCCCGACGACGACAGCGCGATGCCCGACCAGGAGCGGGCGTTCCGGGTCGCGTGGGAGTCGCGCGACGAGCCCTCGACCGCACCCCGGCGCGTGGCCCGGCCCTTCGCGGACGCGCCGCCGGCGGGCCGGTTCGTCAACACCCCCGACACCGATCCCGCCGTGGCGGTGGCCCGGGCGTGGGCGCGCGGCGTGACCGACCGCGACGAGCCCGTGCCGCCCGGTGCCGTGACGGTCTCGACGGTCGCTGAGGTCGACGCCGTCGTCGCGCGTGCCGTGGCTGCCGCCCCGGCGTGGGCCTCGACCCCGGTCTCCGCGCGCGCGGACGCGCTCCGTCGCGTCGCCGACGCGCTCGAGGACGCCCGCGCCGCGCTCGTGTCGACGATGGTGCACGAGGCCGGCAAGACCGTCGCCGAGGCGGACCCCGAGGTCAGCGAGGCCGTCGACTTCGCGCGCTACTACGCCGACCGCGCCGAGGACCTCGCACGCGTCCCCGGTGCCGTCCACCAGGCGACGGGCGTCACGGTGGTGACCCCGCCGTGGAACTTCCCCGTCGCGATCCCCGTCGGCTCGGTGCTCGCGTCCATCGCCGCCGGGTCACCCGTGCTGGTCAAGCCCGCACCGCAGACACCCCGCTGCGCGCAGGTCGCGATGGCCGCGGTCGCGGACGGCCTGCGCGCCGCCGGCGCGCCCGACGGCGTCCTGACCGTCGTGCTCAGCCCCGAGGGTGACGTCGGCCGGCGGCTCGTCACGCACCCGGACGTCGCGCGCGTGCTGCTCACCGGCTCGATCGAGACGGCCCGCCTGTTCGCCGGGTGGCGGCCCGACCTCGACGTCTACGCGGAGACCTCCGGCAAGAACGCGCTCGTCATCACGCCGTCGGCGGACGTCGACCTCGCCGTCGCCGACGTCGTGCGCTCCGCGTTCGGGCACGCCGGACAGAAGTGCTCCGCCGCGTCGCTGCTCATCCTCGTCGGCTCCGCCGGGCGCGACGACCGCCTGCGCCGACAGCTCGCCGACGCCGTCGCGTCCCTGCACGTCGGACCCAGCGACGACCTCTCCACCGCCGTCGCCCCGCTCGTCGAGCCCGCATCCGGCAAGCTGCTGCGTGCCCTGACGACGCTCGAACCGGGAGAGGCCTGGCTCGTCGCCCCGCGCCGCCTCGACGACGAGGGCCGCGCCTGGTCGCCCGGCGTCAAGCACGGCGTCGCCCCCGGGTCGTGGTTCCACGTCACCGAGTGCTTCGGACCCGTGCTCGGCGTCATGCGGGCCGACACGCTCGACGAGGCCATCGAGCTGCAGAACGCCGTGCCGTTCGGCCTCACCGGCGGGCTGCACAGCCTCGACGACGACGAGATCGCCCACTGGCTCGACGAGGTCCACGTCGGCAACGCCTACGTCAACCGCCACATCACCGGCGCGATCGTGCAGCGGCAGCCGTTCGGCGGGTGGAAGGCCTCGGTCGTCGGCCCCGGGGCCAAGGCCGGCGGACCGCACTACGTCGCGCAGATCGGCACCTGGTCCGACGCCCCCGACGTTCCGCAGGACGACGAGGCCTGGCTGGCGTGGGCCACCGCCGACGACCAGCGCGCGTGGCGGGACGTGTTCTCCCGCGAGCACGACGCGACCGGGCTGCGCGTCGAGTCCAACGTGCTGCGCTACCGGCCCGTGCCGATGCTCACCGTCCGGGTCGGCGACGGTGCACGCGCCCGTGACGTGGAACGCGTGCGCCGGGCGGCTCGGACCGCCGGCGTGCCCGTCATCGTGAGCCAGGTCGACGACGAGTCGCACGAGACGTTCGCCCGGCGCGTGCGGACCGGGGCCGTGCAGGGGCGGGTCCGCGTCGTCGGCGCGGCACCCGGCCTGCGTGCGGCGGCCGCCCACCATGCCGGTGAGGTGACCGTGCTCGACGGGCCCGTGCTCGCGAGCGCCGAGCGCGAGCTGCTCACGGTGCTCCGGGAGCAGGCCGTCAGCCGGACCCGCCACCGCTTCGGCCACGTCGACGAGACACTCGCCGCCGCGACGGCACCGCACCGCCCACCGGCGGCCTGACCGACCCCGCCCGGAGGTCTCAGGCGGACGCGCGGATCACCAGCTCCGGCGCGAAGATCAGCGGCTCGTCGGGCGGGGTCGCCCCCTGCAGCTGGTCCAGGAGCCGTGCGCCGGCGGCGCGGGCCATCGCCACGACGGGCTGGATCACGCTCGTGAGCGGGGGCGTCGTCGACGCGGCCACCCCGAGGTTGTCGTACCCGACCACCGCGATGTCGCCCGGCACGTCCTTGCCGTTCTCCGCGAGCACGCCCAGGGCACCCGCGGCCATGAGGTCCGACGCGATGAAGATGCCGTCGAGGTCCGGGAACCGCTCGAGCAGCTCGCGCGCCGCACGGGCGCCCGAGGCGATCGTGAAGTCGCCGTGCACGACCGCGTCCTGCTGCAGGTCCGCGGCCTCCATGGCGTCGCGCCAGCCGAGCAGACGGTCGATACCGGCGGACATGTCCTGCGGACCGGCGATCGTGCCGATGCGGCGACGTCCGTGGTCGATGAGGTGCTGCGTCGCCATGCGACCGCCCTCGTGGTTGTCCGTGTCGACGTACTGCACGTCGCGCTCGTCGGCGGACAACGGCCGGCCGACGAACACGTTGGGCACCCGCGACGCGAGCAGCGCGCGGTCCAGCTCGTCGTCCCGGTGGTGCGACACCACGATCGCGCCGTCGACGTGACCGTTGCGCAGGTAGCGGATGGTTCGCTCGCTCTCGCCGGGCCGGGCGATCACGAGGACCACCTGGATGTCGGAGTCCGCGAGGGACGTGCTGAGCCCGTTGAGGGTGCCCGCGAAGAACGGGTCCGACAGGACGCGCTCGTCCGGCTCGGGGACCACCAGCGCGATCGAGTCGGTCCGCTTGGTCACCAGCGAGCGTGCGGCGCGGTTCGGCGTGTAGCCCAGGTCGGCCACGGCCGCCTCGACGGAGGCCAGCGCCTCGGGGGAGACCCGCAGGCCGCCGTTGATGGCACGCGAGGCCGTCGAGCGGGAGACCCCCGCACGCTCGGCGACCTCCTCGAGCGTCGGCGCGGGCGGCCGGACAGGCTCGGTTCGGGTCGGGATGTTGTCGACCACCGTTGGTCTTCCCTCCTGTGGCTGCCGGGGCGGGCAGCGGATACGTGCTGAACGGACGACGAGGGCGGGGTGCCGGGGGCCCCCCAGTCTCTTTTACACAACTCCGAG
>JAEWCA010000130.1 GCA_023390875.1 Actinomycetes bacterium | reverse complement strand
CCCCAGCACCGACAGCACCGACCAGGTGGTCATGTGCCACATGCGCCCGATGATGAGCAGGCAGAGCACGGCCCCCACCAGCGCGAACACCACGACGTGCACCCACTCGCGTGGCTCGCGCCGCAGCAGATGGGCGGTCAGCAACCCGGCCGGCCACCCCACGACCGCGATCGGCACGAGCGCGACCGGGATCGCGAGCACGAAGAAGTACAGGGCCACGAGCACGCCCGACGTCCCCTGGGTCGCCCCCCACGCCACCGCGACCCCCGCGTTGACCACGACGAGCACCACGAGGCAGCGCGCGCAGAGCGAGGCGATCGCGCGCGGTCCACGCACCGCACCCGCGCCGACCGGGCGCTCCGTCCCCCAGATCTCGACGGCGGCGGTCATCGTGCTCCCTCCGTGACGACCGCGCGCCCGGCGCCCACCCGTGCGTTGGCGACCCGGCGCGCACCCCGAGCGAGGAGGCGCAGGTACAGCCGTTGCCCGACGACCACGAGCGGCCCGAGCGCCCGCACCCACCCGACCGCGGGTACCGAGTACGCGACCACGACGAACCACAGGCCGTCGTCGTCGAGCTCGACCGTGAACGCCTCCTCGCCGTGGAACAGGTGCCCGGGGACCGTCCCGTACCCGAACCCGTCCGGCGAGGTCCAGACGACCCGGCAAGGTTCGGTCAGGCGCGCCCGCCCGACACCCACCCGGGTCACGACGCGCGCACCCGGTGTCGCGCGGCCGCCGTCCACGTGGACCTCGACCCGTGCGGCGGCGTGCACCCGGCCGGTGAGCAGCGCCTCGGCGACGCGCGCCCGGTCGGTCTCGTCCGCGCGCGGCAGGATCCGATGACGGACCGCGAGGTGCCGGTACCCCGCGGGACGACCGCGCGTGCGCGTGGCGCCCACCGGGGCGTAGTCCAGCGCGTCGGCCCCGCCCGGCACGGGATCCAGGGCTCGTCCCGACCTCAGTGCCAGCGCGAGGCACAGCGCGACACCGCCCGCGTTGAGCACACCGTGGGTCGCGACCATCCACGTGAGGCCGGGGTGCCACAGCCCGGTCGCCTCGCCCGTCGCCCACCACAGCGCCAGCGCCATCGACACGACCGCGGCGACGACGCCGACCTCCGCCACCCGCCGCAGCGTCCGGGTCGCGCTCGCCGACGACTGCAGCGCGGCGCCGGCGGCGCACCACACGCCGGCCGTCAGGAGCACCGCCCCCACGAGCTCGACCGCGTCGGACACGAAGTACCCGAGCAGCACGACCAGAACACCCGCCGGCGTCATGACCGCCGCCGCCCGGGCCGCCCGCGACGGGACGGCGCCCGCGAGCAGCCCGACCACCAGGCAGGCACCGAAACCCGCGAACAGCATGTGCGGCGCCGTGAGCGTGAGCTCGTCGCCCGAGAACCCCAGCAGCCCCCACCCCGCGCGCTCCGCGACGAGCGCAGCCGCACCGACCGCGGGTGCCGCGAGGGCCACGGCGGTGCCCGCCGACGACCAGCCGTGACGGCGTCCCAGCGCGACACGGACCCCGCAGAGCGCCAGCACCGCGCAGGCGGCCGCGAACGGCACGGCGAGGACCGCCGCCACCGGCCCGACCGGGCACCACACCGCGACCGCCGCGAGAGCGCCGGCGACGAGCGACGCGGGCGACGACGGGCGGGGCACGTCACGGGGCACGTCGCGGGCCCCGAGCACCCGCAGCCCGACAGGCAGCACCACCACGGCACCGAGCGCCACGACGGCGTGGACCACGTCGAGCGCCCACGTCGCCATCGGCGCGCTCATGCGCGCACCGTCCGCACCAGACCGAGCAGGTCGTCCACCACGCCCCGCAGGACGGGCAGCCGGCTCAGCCGCACCAGGCGACCGACGAGCGGGGCCGCACCCTCGACCAGCGCGCGCGTGCGGCGGGCCCCCGGGGAGTCGTCGTAGACCCAGAACAGCGTCACGCCGAGCTGCGCGAGCCACAGCAGCTCCGGCAGCTCGCTCCGCAACGGCTCGGGGACCGCGGGCGTCGACCCCTCGACGACCTCGCGGAACAGCTCCTGGCTGAGGTCCCTCGCACCCGCCGACGCGGCCGAGAACGGGCTCGCCGCCGACCCCGGACGGATCGCGACCGTGACGAACTCGCTGCCGAACGCGTGGTACTCCGCGAACGCGTCGACGCTCGCGAGCAGCGTCGTGCGCAGCCTCGAGGTCAGGTCGCCGCCCGCGTCCAGCGCGGACCGCACCCGGGCCGCGTGGTCGCGGGTGACGTCGAGGTACAGCTCCTGGACCAGGTGGTCCTTGGACGCGAAGTGGTAGTACGCGTTGCCCGTCGCGACGCCGGCCTCGTCGGCGATGGCGCGCATCGTCGTGGCGGCGTAGCCGCGCTCGCGGAACAGGCGCAGGGCGGTCGCGCGGATGTGGGAGCGGGTGTCGAGCCTGTCGTCGTCGGCCATGGCACGAGTTGAACATGTTCAGTTGAACATGTTCAAGAGTCGATCGGTGTGATCCACGACATGCGGTCAGGACATGGGGGTGGCCGGTCGCACCCTGCGATTGCGCGAGGGCTCGGCGGGGACGGGCCCACCGGCCCGAGGCGGCCCGTCGGTCACGCGACCGGAAATCAGCGCCAGCGACGCCGGGCGGACGTGCCCGGGCCGCTCAGAACAGGCGGGCGTCCACGTCGTCGACGCCGCGCATCGCGTCGTAGTCCAGCACGAGGCAGCCGATCCCCCGGTCCGTCGCGAGCACGCGCGCCTGGGGCTTGATCTCCTGCGCCGCGAACACCCCGCGCACGGGCGCGAGCAGCGGGTCGCGGTTGAGCAGCTCCAGGTACCGGGTCAGCTGCTCGACGCCGTCGATGTCCCCGCGACGCTTGATCTCGACGGCCACGGTGCCGCCCGACGGGTCCTTCGCGAGGATGTCGACCGGTCCGATCGCGGTCGGGAACTCGCGCCGGATCAGGCTGTGGCCGGTCCCCAGCAGCACGATCTGCGCCGCGAGCAGCTCCTGCAGGTGCGCCTCGACACCGTCCTTCACGAGCCCCGGGTCGACCCCGAGGTCGTGCGCGGAGTCGTGCAGGACGTCGTACAGCTCGATCTCGAGCCGGTCGTCGGACTTCTGGTGCTGGACGGTCCACGTCTGCGTCACACCCGCGGCACGCGACTCGTCGTCAGGCTCGCCGACTGCGAGCGTGCACGGCGGGCTCATCCAGTTGAGCGGCTTGTACGAGCCGCCGTCCGAGTGCAGCAGCACGCTGCCGTCCGCCTTGACGACGAGCAGCCGCGTCGCGAGCGGCAGGTGCGCGTTGAGCCGGCCGCTGTAGCGGGCGGCGCACCGGGCGACGACGAGACGCATGGAAGTCCTCGGAGAGCTGGGATCAGATGACCGAGCCGACGCGCGACGGCGTCGCCTCGATCCAGGACGTCAACCCGGCGTACGCGTCCGGGGACATCTGCAGGAACACGTCCTGCGCACCGCTGCGGCACGTCACCACGACGAGCCCGGTGCCCTCGACGGCGCGGCGGTCGACCACGCTCAGGCCGACCCGGTCCCAGCGCACCGACGGCCGGGGCGCGAGCGACGTGCGCCGCCACCAGTAGAGCTGGCGGGCGCCGTACTGCGCGATCCCGGCCGTCCAGGGCCCGGACGACGAGCGGCCGAACGCGCAGCGGAACGACCCGACGCGACGGTCGAGCGTGTGGGCTCGGGACAGAGCCAGGCCGACCAGGGCGAGAACGACGACGACGGCCGCCACGACCAGAACGACGCCGACCCCGCTCACCTCAGGCGGACCCTCAGTGACCCGACGCCGCGGACGCCGTGCGCCCGCCGCTGACCACCGAGTCGACGACCACCGTCGCCTGGTTCGAGTCGAAGGACAGGAACCCGCCCTCGACCTGCCACCGCAGGACCTCACCGCCACCCGCGGGCAGCACCCGGATCTCACCGGGCTTGAGCACGGTCAGCACCGGGGTGTGCCCGGCGAGGATGCCCATCTCACCGTCGCCCGCGGGCGCGATGATCCGCTGGGCCGTGCCCGACCAGACCTTGCCATCGGCGGCGACGAGGTCCACCTCGATGTCAGCCACTGACCTTCTCCTTCACGTTCGGTCGGGGCCGGGAGGCGCCGGTGCGGCGC
>JAEWCA010000097.1 GCA_023390875.1 Actinomycetes bacterium | reverse complement strand
CCACCGGCCCCCGCCGGCGGGGACGCCGGGCCGCCCGGCGCCGCCCCGACCGACCCGGTGACCGGCCTGCCCGAGCACGACCCCGCGATCGACACCGTCCGCTTCCTGCTGGTGCTGGGTGAGGCGATGGTCGACTCGAGCGCGCCCGTCGTGCAGGTGACGCAGACGCTCGAGCGGGTCGGGGCGATCAACGGCGCCCCCGACGCCGAGGTCGTCGCGCTGCCCACCGCGCTGCTCGTCTCGGTGCCGGGCCGGACGGCCACGCAGACCGCCGCGTCGACCGCCGGCTGGCGCCAGCTGCGGCTGCACCAGGTGCAGGACGTGCTCGCCGTCGCGGACCTGGCGGAGGCCGGGGCGATCGGACCCGTCGACGGCACCGCCCGCATCCGCGAGGCGGTCAGCGCGGCCCCGCTGTACGACGCCCTCGTCCGCGTGCTCGGGTACGTCGCGGTCTGCACGGGGCTCGCGATGATCCTCGGCGGTGGCCCGCTCGACGCCGCCGTCGCGGCCGTGCTGGGCGCCGCGATCGCGGTCATCCAGCTCACCGCCGCCCGCATGCCCTCCGCCTACCAGGCGCTCGTCGTGCTGACCTGCGCGTTCGTCGTCTCGGGCGCGGTGTTCCTGCTGGCGCGCACCGGGCTCGACATCGGGCTGCTCGCCCCGCTCGTCGCACCGCTCGTCACGTTCCTGCCGGGTGCGCTGCTCACCACCGCGGCGATCGACCTGGCCACGCGGCAGATGATCGCCGGGTCCGCGCGGCTCGCCGCCGGCGGGATGCAGCTCGTGCTGCTCGCGCTCGGCATCACCGGGGCCGCGGCGCTCGTCGGGGTGCCCGCGACGGAGCTGACGGCCGGGCAGGAGCCGCTGCTCGGGTGGGTCGGGCCGTGGCTCGGCGTGCTCGTGTTCGGCGTCGGGGTCGTGTTCCACCACTGCGCGCGGCGGCCGGCCCTGCCGTGGATCCTGCTCGTGCTCGTCGTCGCCTACGCGGGACAGGTGCTGGGCGGGCTGTTCTTCGGCGGGGTGTTCTCCGCGTTCGTCGGGGCGCTGCTCATGACGCCCGTCGCGATGTACGCCGCGACGCGCCCGACCGGGCCGCCGACGCTCGTCGGTTTCCTGCCCGGGTTCTGGCTGCTCGTCCCCGGGGCGCTCGGGCTCGTCGGGGTCACGTCGATCCTCGGTGACAGCGCCGACGCCCTGTCCACGGTCGTGACCGCGGGCATCACGATGGTCGCGATCTCCCTGGGCGTCCTCGCGGGGATCGCCCTCGGCTCGGCGATCGGCCGCCCCGGAGGGCCGGGCCTGGCGAAGTTCTAGAGCTCCCGCAGCATCGTGTCCGAGCCGCCGTTGCGGCCCACCACCACGAACCCGTGGCGCACGTACAGGGCCCGGGCGGCGGTGTTGCCGTCCTCGACGCTCAGGCTCACGGCCGACCGGCCGAGCGCACGCGCCCGGTCGAGGAGGCCGGCGAGGAGGGCCGACCCGACCCCCCGGCCGCGCGCGCCGGGCAGTACGGCCATCGTCAGCTCGGGCACGTCGTCGGCCACCCACCCGTACCCGGGTGACGCGGCGGGCAGGGGCCGGGCCCAGATGGCGCCGAGCACGGTGCCGTCGTCGTCGACGGCGACGAGGCCCACGTCGTCGGGCCGCTTCCAGCCGCCCAGGTAGCGCACGGTGTGCGGGTCGGTGGTGAGCCACTCGCGCGTGAACCGGGGCTCGCCGGTCCAGTTGTAGGCCTCCAGCAGCACGTCGAGCAGGAGGTCGCGGTCGTCGTCGGTCGCGTCTCGCAGGTGCACCCGACCACCGTAGGGCGTCAGACGAGCAGTCCCCGCGACGCGTGCAGCCCGCGGTACACGGCCGTGCGCAGCTCGACGGCGTACGCCTCCAGCTCCGGCATCCCGGCGTCGCGGGCGACCGCGATCTCGGCCTCGACGTCGTACGGCACGCGGACCACCTGGTACCCGAACACGTCGTCGCGGGTGCCGCCCGGCACGCCGTCGAGGATCACGTACGACGCGGTCGGCTCGTCGAGCGGGTTGCCGACGCTGCCGACGTTGAGCAGCGTCCGGCCGTCGCGGACCTCGACGTACGTGTCGTGGATGTCGCCGTACGCGACGAGGTCCGGGGTGGGCCCGTCGCCGGTGAGCGCCGTCGCGGCGAACATGCCGTCGAACTCGTCGTCCGTGTGCCGGAAGTGGACCCGGGTGTAGACGCTCGTCGCGGACGCGTGCAGCAGCCGGACGCGTCGCCCGCTGAGCGTGAGGTCGTGCACGAACGGCAGGGACCGCGCCCACCGGCGGTCGTCGTCGGTGAGCTCGGCGTTCCACCACCGGAGCCCGGCGCTCGGGTCGTCGGGTGCGACGTCGGGCAGGAAGTCCTCCCAGTTGCCGCGGACCGTCACGGCGCACCGCGCACGCGTGAGGGCCACCGCCGCGGACCCCCGCGGTCCCTTGCCGACCACGTCGCCGAGGTTGAGGACGGTCGTGATGCCGCGGGCGTCGACGTCGCGCAGCACCGCCTCGAAGGCCGTGAGGTTGCCGTGCACGTCCGACAGCAGGGCGATGCGCTCCACGCCGTCCATCCTCACACCCCGGCGCGCACGGCCGGGGCGGCGGCCTCCGGGCGGACGAGGGCGGGGGCGCGCCAGACGAGCCACACGTACACGGCGTCGAGCACCGCGCACAGGATGCCGAGTCCGAGGACGAACACCGACCCCTCGATCGGGCCGAACAGGACCGTGTTGGCCCCGGTCCCGACGAGCTTCGCGACGGCGATGGTCCGGGACTGCCCCCGCAGGCCGCGGCGCGCGACGAACATCGCGACGAACAGGCCGGACATCAGGACGTTCTGCAGGAACGCCGAGTACCGCGGTGCGTCGTGCGCGCCGAACTGCTCGAGGAACAGCAGCTGCACGGCGAACGCCGTCCCGAACAGCAGCACGCTCCACCCGACGAACAGGCCGCGCGACACGAACCCCGGGAGCTCCGCGCGGCCGAACCGGAAGAACGTCACGACGATGACCACGTCCGCGAGCGCCCACGTCGCGGTGACGAACGTCTGCACGTCCACGTCCTGGAAGCCCTGGACGGTGTAGACGACCTCCCACGCGAAGTTCAGCGCGAGCGCCGCGACCGGGATCGCGTACGTCCGCTGCCGGAACCCGATGCGGATGGCGTCGACGTACACGACCGTCCAGGCCACGCCGCCGACGAGGGTGAGGAACAGGTCCATCGCGCTCCCGTGCACCAGGGGTGGGTGAGGCCGAGCGCCAGTTTTCCGGCACCCCGGGCCGCGCCGCCAGCCCTCGTCCGCGGGTCAGACCCGCAGGCCTGGCCGCCCGGCAGCCGGTCGGTCGTCAGGCCTGCCGGGACCCCCGCCCGCGCAGCCCGCGCCACAGCAGCCACCCGCCCGTGCCTAGCGCGGCCGCCCGGAGCACGACCTGCACCGCCGACACGACGGTGATGAGGAGCCCGACGCCCACGAAGGCCCACGGGAGGAACCGCATGCCCGTCGGCGTCGGCATGTTCGCGTGCCCGGGGTTCGCCGGGTCGTACTGCACGGTCACGACGGACCCGCGGGACTTGCCGCACAGCGAGTCCGACCCCCAGCCCGACCCGGTCGTGTACGTCCGCCCGTCGACCTGGTACTCCAGCACGAGCGAGCAGGTGTCCGAGTCGCTCGACGTGGACTCGCGCACCTCGACGACGGTGCCGGTGGTCTGGACGGCGCCGTCGATGTCCCCCGTCGACATGAACAGCGCGCCGACGAACGCGATGCCGGCGAACAGCAGGCCGAAGAAGACGCCCTTGATCGCACCGGCGATGCCGGGCCGCGTGTTGCCGCGGCCGTCGAGCCCGAGCAGACCCTCGGCGACGAGCGCGCCGCCCGCGACCGTGTCGACGCCGCGCTGGTGCGCGCGGTAGAAGTCCTGGCCGGCGGAGAGGAGGTTCTGGTCGTGCGGGCGCGCGTCGGACGTCTGCGCCGGCGGGGTGGTGAGCGTGGTGAGGATCGAGCCCCACGTGCCGCCGATGACCTCGCCGGTCGGCGTGCGGAAACCCTGCGGCTCGGCGGCAGGCGGGGCCGGTCGCACCGGCGCGTCGGTGACCGGCGCGGCGTACGGCTGCGTGTGCGCGGTCCACGCGGCGCCGTCCCAGAAGCGCTGCTGCGGCGCCCCGGAGGGGTCGGGGTAGAAGCCGGCGGGCGGCTGGGGCTGACTCACGAGCGCACCGTAGGGGCGCAGACCACCGGGCCGGCAGGGCTCGTCGGGTGCACGTCGCGCGACGCCGCCCGATCCGTCCGGAGGCGGGCGGAACGTCCGCCCGGCGCGGCGGGTGAAGTCAGTGCTGCAGCGCCTTCAGGAGGATCACGACGAGCCCGAACCCGCCCGCGATGGCCGTCTCGCCGACCAGCTTCCAGCCGCGCACGCCCGCCTTGCCCGCGGCGACCCCGGCGGACGCGACGAGCAGCAGCACCGTGAACCACAGGGCCCGCCAGGCGGCGTCCGGCACGGGCTCGCCGAACAGCCGGGCGACGAGGAACGCGAGGATCGGGCCCGCGCTGCCGATGAGCACCCCGAGGTTGTTCTGCAGCGCGTGCCGCAGGCGGTGGCCCGTGCTGTGGTCCTTGTCCTCGAACCTGCCGCCGACGGCCTCGGCGTAGACGTGCGCGAGCCAGTAGGTCACCGAGACGATGGCCGTCGAGAGGGCGACACTCTCGCCGGTCTCGACGTGCGCGCTCGTCACCGCCAGCACCGCGCCGGACACGACCGCGCCGTACAGGACCTCCGAGGGGCCCGTCGACCGCATGAACGTGTCGAACCGGTGGACGTGCTTGCGGTGCCGGTGGAACATCGGCCGCTCCCGGTGCGAGGGGTGGGTCGCGCCCATCGTGGCACGTCGGCGGCCCGCCGGTCGCCGGCTCGCGCACCGGCTCGGGCGGCCGTCGGGTGCCCGTCGCGTGCCCGCCGTGTGCCCGCC
>JAEWCA010000084.1 GCA_023390875.1 Actinomycetes bacterium | reverse complement strand
GCACCGGGACGCCCCTCGTCGTCCCGGTGCCGCCCTCCCCGTGCCCCGGGTCAGCGCGTGCTGAACGCCGCGTCGAACGCCGCCGACGGCGGGTCGAACGCGTTGCGTCGCACGAAGTCGAGCGCCTCCGGCGCTCCGAGCAGGCGGTCCATGCCGGCGTCCTCCCACTCGACCGAGATCGGCCCGTCGTACCCGATCGAGTTCAGCGCCCGGAACGAGGCCTCCCACGGCACGTCCCCCCGCCCGGTCGACACGAAGTCCCAGCCCCGGCGCAGGTCCGCCCACGGCAGGTGCGAGCCGAGCCGGCCGTTGCGGCCGTTGCCGAGGCGCAGCTTCACGTCCTTGCAGTCCACGTGGTAGATCCGGTCGCGGAACTCGAGGATGAAGTCGACCGGGTCGAGCTGCTGCCAGACGAAGTGGCTCGGGTCCCAGTTGAGGCCGAACGCCTCCCGGTGGCCGATCGCCTCCAGGGTCCGCACGCAGGTCCACCAGTCGTACGCGATCTCGCTGGGGTGCACCTCGTGCGCGAACCGGACGCCGACCTCGTCGAACACGTCGAGGATCGGGTTCCAGCGGTCGGCGAAGTCCTGGTAGCCGGCGTCGACGGCCTCCTGGGAGACCGGCGGGAACATCGCGACGTACTTCCAGATGCTCGACCCGGTGAACCCGACGACCGTCTTCACGCCGAGCTTCGCGGCCAGTCGGGCGGTGTTCTTCATCTCCTCGGCGGCCCGCTGCCGGACGCCCTCGGGGTCGCCGTCGCCCCACACGCGGTCGGACAGGATGTCGCGGTGCCGCTGGTCGATCGGGTCGTCGCAGACCGCCTGGCCCTTGAGGTGGTTGGAGATCGCCCAGACCTGGAGTCCGTGCTTCTCCAGCACGGCGAGCCTGCCCTGCACGTACTCCTCGTCGTCCCAGCGCCACGGGTCGAGGTGGTCGCCCCAGCACGCGATCTCGAGGCCGTCGTACCCCCACTCGCCGGCGAGCCTGGCCACCTCCTCGAACGGCAGGTCGGCCCACTGGCCGGTGAACAGCGTGACGGGACGGGTCATCGCGACTCTCCTTGCTCGAGGGGGGTCCAGCGGCTGTCGTCGGCGGCCGAGCGCTCGACGGCGTCGAGCACGCGCTGCACCTGCAGGCCGTCGGCGAAGCTCGGGGTGGGCTGGCGGTGCGCGGCGAGCGCGTCGACGAGGTCCACGACCTGGTGCGTGAACGCGTGCTCGTACCCGAGTCCGTGCCCGGGCGGCCACCACGCCCCGACGTACGCGTGGTCGGGCTCGGTGACGACGATGCGCCGGAACCCCGCCTCCCACGCGGGCTGCGACGCGTCGAAGTAGTGCAGGACGTTCATGTCCTCGAAGTCGAACGCGAGCGAGCCCGCCGAGCCGTTGATCTCCAGGCGGATCGCGTTCTTGCGGCCCGACGCGAACCGGGTGGCCTCGAACGTCGCGAGCCCTCCCCCGGACAGCCTGGCGAGGAACACCGCGGCGTCGTCGACCGTCACCGGTCCCGTCGCGCCGGACGTCGAGCCCGTGCCCGACAGCCCGCTGGACGCGTCGGCCACCGGGCGCTCCTTCACGAACGTCTCGAGGACCGCCGACACGCCCGTGAGCGTCTCGCCGGTCACGAACTGCGCGAGGTCGACGACGTGCGCGCCGATGTCCCCGAGCGCGCCCGACCCGGCCTTCTGCTTGTCGAGCCGCCACGACAGCGGCACCTGCGGGTCGGCGATCCAGTCCTGCAGGTACTGCGCGCGCACGTGCCGCACGGTCCCGATGCGCCCCTGCTCGACGAGCGAGCGTGCGAGCTGGATCGCGGGGACCCGGCGGTAGGTGAAGCCGACCATCGCGAACCCGTCGGCGGCGGCCGCCGCGGCGACCATCGCCTCCGCCTCGGCGACCGAGTTGGCGAGCGGCTTCTCGCACAGCACGTGCTTGCCGGCCGCGAGCGCCGCGAGGGCGATGTCGGCGTGCGTGTCGCCGGGCGTGCAGATGTCGACGAGGTCGACGTCGTCGCGGGCGACGAGCGCCTTCCAGTCCGTCTCGACGTCGCGCCAGCCGAGGCGGTCGGCGGCGGCCCGGACGGCGTCGGGGTCCCGGCCCGCGACCACCGTCATGTCCGGGGTCAGCGGCAGGTCGAAGAACCGGGGGGCCGTGCGCCAGGCCTGGGAGTGCGCCACGCCCATGAAGGCGTAGCCGACCATTCCCACGCCGAGGCGTCGCTGATCAGAGGTCACGGGTGCTCCTTCGGGTGCCCGGTGGCCGGGCGGGCCGCCTTGCGGAGGGGCGGCCCGCCCGGGTGGTGCGGCCGGTCAGGACTCGAACGCCGTCGGCAGGTACTGGTCCACGTTCTCCTTGGTCACGACGGGCGCGTAGAGCTGGACCGTGCGCGGCACCTCGACCTCGACGAGGTCGCTCATCGCCTTGCCCTGCGCGAGCAGCCGGGCGAGCTTGATGCCGTCCGCGGCCTGCGTCGACGGGTAGACGACCGTGGCCTTGAGGACCGTGTTGTCGGCCTTGATGTCCTCCATGACGTTCTTCGAGCCGGCGCCGCCGACCATGAAGAACTCGTCACGTCCGGCGTTCTCGATGGCCGCCATGACGCCGACGCCCTGGTCGTCGTCGTGGTTCCAGATCGCGTCGAGCTTCGGCGCGGCCTGCAGCAGGTTCGCCGCGGCGGCCTCGCCGCCCTGGACGGTGAAGTCGGCGGCGACCCGGTTGCTCACCGTCAGGCCGCACGTCGCGAGCGCGTCCTTGAAGCCCCTGCTGCGGTCCTGCGTGAGCGGCAGCGAGTCGATGCCGGCGATCTCCGCGACCTTCGCGTCGGACTTGCCGCCGAGCTGGTCGCAGATGAACTTCCCGGCGCTGACGCCCATCCCGTAGTTGTCGCCGAGCACCGTGACGCGGGCGGCGTTCGGGTCGGAGAACTCGCGGTCCACGTTCACGACGGGGATGCCGGCCTGCATGGCCTTGGTGGCGACCTCGGTGAGCGCGGCGCCGTCGAACGGCAGCAGCACGATGACGTCCACCTTGTCGTTGATGAACTGCTCCACCTGGCTGATCTGCAGGTTGACGTCGTTGGTGGCCTCGGCCTGCACGAGCTCGACGTCCGGGTACTTCGCCGCCTCGGCGACGGCACCCTTGGTGATGGCGCCGATCCAGCCGTGGTCCGCGGCCGGGGCCGAGAACGCGATGGTGACCTTGTCGCCGGGCTCGTCGTTGCCGGTGGCGGCGACGGCCGGGGCGGCGCCTCCGGTGGTGTCCTCCTCCGGGGTGTTGGACGTGCAGCCGGCGACGACGAGCGCGAGGGCCGCGGCGGTGCCGGCCATCATCCAGCGGCGCCGACGCACCGGGACACGCAACGCTGAAGTCATGACGATCCTCCTTGATCGATGAGTCGAACGGGGGCTGGTGCGGGTGGGGGAGGTCAGGTCCCTGCGCGGGAGCGCTCGGCGATGCGCTGCTGGAGCAGCACGGCGACGACGATGATCACGCCCTTGGCGACGGCCTGCGCCGAGATGGACAGGTTGTTCTGCGTGAACACGTTGGTGAGCGTCGAGAAGATGAGGACGCCCAGGACGGTGCCGACGATCGTGCCGCGACCGCCGACGAGCAGCGTGCCGCCGACCACCACGGCGGCGATGGCGTCGAGCTCGTAGAGCTGTCCGTTGGTCGAGCTGCCGGCCGTGGTGCGGCCGAGCATCATGACGCCGCCGATGCCCGCGGCGAGCCCGGAGAGCGCGTACAGGTACATCGTGTGGCGCTTGACCTTGATGCCCGCGAGACGGGCCGCCTCGGGGTTGCCGCCGACCGCGATGGTGCGACGGCCGAACGTCGTGCGGTTGAGCAGGATCCAGCCGGCCACCGCGACGACGACGAAGATCCAGACGAGCATCGGGATGCCGAGGACGTCGCTGCGGAAGAAGTCGAGGAAGCCCTGGACCTTGACGATCTGCGTCTGCCGGTTGGCGATGATCTCCGCGACGCCGCGGGCCGAGACGAGCATCGCGAGCGTCGCGATGAACGCGACGACCTTGCCGTACGCGATGAGCACGCCGTTGACGAGCCCGGCGCCGAGACCGACCGCGAGCGCGCACCCGACCATGACGATCCAGTGCGTGTCCTGCGCCATCGTCTGCGTCGCGAGGGTCGAGGCCCACACGGACGCGAGCCCCACGACGGACCCGACGGACAGGTCGATGCCGCCGCCCGTGATGACGAACGTCATGCCGATGCTGAGCACGCCGATCACCGACGCGAGGCGCAGGATCGTCAGCAGGTTGTCGATGCTCGCGAACCGCTCGCCGGCGGTGATGACGCCGAAGACGCACAACGCGACCAGCGCGATGACGAGCCCGAGGTTGCGCCCGGTGGCGCCGTGCAGGATCCCCTTGCGCGTCGTCGTGGTGCTCCTCGACGCCTTCTCGATCCGGGCCGACTCGTCGGCCGGCACCGCAGCTGCCCCATCTCCCAAGATCCCGCTCACGCGGCACTTCCTTCCATGACGAGGTCGAGCACGCGGTGCTCGTCGATGCCGGACGCGGGGCCCTCGTGGACCACGCGCCCCTCGGAGACGACGAGCACCCGGTCGGCGAGGCCGAGCACCTCCGGGATCTCGCTCGAGACGACCACCACGGCGGCACCCTGTGCGGCGAGGTCCGCGACCAGGGCGTAGATCTCGGCGCGCGCACCGACGTCGACGCCGCGCGTGGGCTCGTCGAGCAGCAGCACGCGGCAGCCGTGCACGAGCCAGCGGGCCAGCAGCACCTTCTGCTGGTTGCCGCCGGAGAGCGTGCGCGCGCTGCGCTCGGGGTCGGCGGGCCGCACGTCGAGCGCGTCGATCTGCTCGCGCGCGACGGACCGTTCGGCGCCCTCGTCGAGGAACGACGCCCTGGCCGTCCGGCCGAACGTGGACAGCGTGATGTTCCGGTACACGGGCTCGTCGAGCAGCAGGCCCTGGCTCTTGCGCTCCTCCGGGCACAGCCCGATGCCCGCGCGGACGGCGTCGTCCACCGAGCCGGGCCGCAGCCGGCGCCCGCCGACGCGGACGGTGCCCGCC
>JAEWCA010000069.1 GCA_023390875.1 Actinomycetes bacterium | reverse complement strand
CCCCCCCCGCCCGGCCCGCCCACACGGCGTGCGCCGTGCGACCCCCGAAGAGAGACTGAGATGAGTTCTGCCCACCTTGAGCAGACGGGGAAAACACCCGTCCTCACGCCGTTGCCGAACCGCCACGGCTCGCACGTCGCCGGCCCGGGATCGCCGCCCCCGAAGTGGCGAGGACGCCTGCGGCGCTCGGCGGTGCCGTGGCTGTTCCTGCTGGCCCCGCTGGTGCTGCTGGTGCTGTTCACGTACCTGCCGGTCGGGAACATGGTCTACTACTCGCTCACCAGCTGGAACGGCCTCAGCCCCGAGAAGAAGTGGGTCGGCGGCGACAACTACGTCCAGCTGTTCACTCGGCCCGAGCTCTTCCACGTCTTCTTCGTGAGCCTGTACTACCTCGTCGCGTCCGCGGTGCAGATCGCGCTCGCGCTGTACTTCGCGACGATCCTCAGCTTCAAGGTGCGGTTCCGGAACTTCTACAAGGGCGTGCTGTTCTTCCCGTACCTCATCAACGGCGTCGCGATCGGGTTCACGTTCCTCTACTTCTTCCGCCCGGGCGGAACGCTCGACTCGACGCTCGCGTTCTTCGGCCTCGAGAGCCTGAGCCAGCAGTGGCTCGGCAACCCGGACATCGCGAACTGGTCGCTGGCCAGCACCTCGGTCTGGCGGTACATGGGGCTCAACTTCGTACTGTTCCTCGGCGCGATCCAGTCGATCAACCCGAGCCTGTACGAGGCGTCGTCGCTGGACGGGGCCAATCGGTGGCACCAGTTCCGCTACATCATCCTGCCGTCGATCCGGCCCATCGTGAGCCTGACGTCGATCCTGGCGATCGCCGGAAGCCTCTCGGTCTTCGAGATCCCGTTCATCATGACGGGCGGCGCGAACGGCACCAAGACGTTCGTGATCCAGACGATCGACATGGCATTCAAGTTCCACAAGGTCGGCCTCGCGTCCGCGATGGCCGTGGTGCTGCTCGCGATCGTGCTCATCGTCACGTTCATCCAGCGCACGTTCGTCCCCGACGAGAAGGTGAACCTGACGTGAAGACGACCATTGCGGCGTGGGGCAAGACCACGTCGCTCGTGATCGCGTGCATCGTCGCGCTGCTGCCGCTTGTTGCCGTCGTGAACACCTCGCTGAAGTCGTCGGACGAGGCGGCCTCGGGCAACCCGTTCGCGCTTCCGGCGCACCCGACGCTGGCCAACTACGGCACTGCGTTCATCGACGGGAAGATGGCGCTGGGCTTCTGGAACACGACCATCATCCTGCTGGTCTCGCTGGCCGGGACCGTCCTGACCGGAGCGATGGCGGCCTACGCGCTCGACCGGTTCAAGTTCCGCATGCAGAAGCTCGTCCTCGGGCTGTTCCTGATCGCCGCGCTGGTCCCCAGCGTGACCACTCAGGTCGCGACGTTCCAGGTCATCAACAAGATCGGCCTGTTCAACACCCGTGGTGCCGCGATCGCGCTGTTCATGGGCACCGACGTCATCGCGATCTACCTGTTCATGCAGTTCATGCGCTCGATCCCGGTGGAGCTCGACGAGGCGGCCAAGCTCGAGGGCGCAGGTCACATCAGGATCTTCTTCAGGATCATCCTGCCCCTCCTGAAGCCCGCGATCGCGACCGTCGTGATCATCAAGGGCATCGCGATCTACAACGAGTTCTACATCCCGTTCCTCTACATGCCGTCAGCCGACCTCGCCGTCGTCTCGACGTCGCTGTTCAGGTTCCAGGGCCCGTTCGGCGCGCACTGGGAGGTCATCGCTGCTGGCGTGATGCTCGTCCTCCTCCCGACGCTCATCCTGTTCCTCCTGCTGCAGCGCTTCGTCTACAACGGCTTCACGTCGGGTGCGACCAAGTGAGCCGGCCGCACCACGACACCGACGAGCGAGGCACGATGCACTCCGAGGACCTCTCGACCGGATGGACGATGCTGGCGACCGCCGGCCCGTTCCCGAGTGAGCTCGACGGCCGCCGACTCCCGACGAGCATCCCTGCCACCAGCCACACCGTGCTGCTGGACGCCGGCCTGATCCCGGACCCCCTGATCGGCGACAACGAGGCCGTGCTGTCGTGGATGCGCCACGTCGACTGGCGGTTCGAGCGCCCGCTCGAGCTGCCGGCCGCCGCGGACGACGAGCGGGTCGACCTCGTGCTGCACGGCATCGACACCGTCGCGAGGGTCGGCCTGCGCGGGGCCGACGGCGCGGCGACGTCGCTCGGCCGGACGGCGAACATGCACCGGACCTACCGGTTCGACGTCCGCGCGCTCTCGGGTGACGCCACGCTGTGCGTCGACATCGAGTCGGCGCTGCGGCACGCCGAGAACGAGGCGGCACGGCTCGGCGCCCGCCCGCTCGCGTACGACCAGCCCTACAACATGGTCCGCAAGATGGCTAGCTCGTTCGGCTGGGACTGGGGTCCGGACCTGCAGACGGCCGGGCTCTGGCAGCCCGTCCGGCTCGAGCGATGGAGGGTGGCCCGACTCTCGCAGGTGCGGCCGCTGGTCTCGGTGGGTCCCGACGGGACGGGCCGCGCCGAGTTGCACATCGCCGTCGAGCGCTCGGGGCTGCGGGGCGCGGACGTGCCGCTCACCGTGCGCGTCCGCCTGGGTGACGTGACGGCGACCGGGACCATCGCGCCCGGGCACACCGAGGGTGTGCTCGTCGTGGACGTCCCGCAGGCCCCCGTGTGGTGGCCCGTCGGGTACGGCGAGCAGCCGCTGGTCGACGCGACGGTCGAGCTCTGGTCGCCGGCCGGCGCCCTCTTGGGCGACTGGCGCCGCAAGATCGGCTTCCGCAACGTGTCGGTCGACCGCTCGCAGGACGAGCACGGCGCCCGGTTCACGTTCGTGGTGAACGGTCAGGAGGTGTTTGTGCGGGGCGCCAACTGGATCCCGGACGACCAGCTGCTGACGAGGATCACACGGGACCGGCTGTCCACCCGGATCGACCAGGCGCTGGGGGCGAACCTCAACCTGCTGCGGGTCTGGGGCGGCGGGATCTACGAGTCGGAGGACTTCTACGAGCTGTGCGACGAGCGCGGCGTGCTCGTCTGGCAGGACTTCCTGCTCGCGTGCGCGGCGTACCCGGAGGAGTCTCCGCTCCGCGAGGAGATCGAGGCGGAGGCGCGCGAGCACGTGAGCCGTCTGGCGGCGCACCCGTCCCTCGTCATGTGGAACGGCGGCAACGAGAACCTCTGGGGGCACGAGGACTGGGACTGGAAGCAGGCCCTGGATGGCCGCACCTGGGGCGAGTGGTACGCGCTCACCCTGTTCACGGACATCGTGGCCGAGCTGGACCCGACGCGGCACTACAACACGAACAGCCCGTCGAGCCCAAGCTTCGACCCGCTCGTCGTGCACCCGAACGACCCGAACCACGGGACCCACCACGAGTGGGAGGTGTGGAACCGCATCGACTACACGCGCTACCGCGACAACGTGCCGAGGTTCTGCTCCGAGTTCGGGTTCCAGGGCCCGCCGACCTGGGCGACGACGCTGCGGGGGATGCGCCCGAGCGACGGCGGCGAGCCCAGCAAGGACGACGCGGTCTTCCTGCTGCACCAGAAGGCGGAGGACGGCAACGACAAGCTCGACCGCGGGCTCGCGCCGCACCTCGGCGTGCCCGACGACTTCATCGACTGGCACTGGGCCACCCAGCTCAACCAGGCACGGGCCGTGCAGTTCGCGATCGAGCACTACCGCTCGTGGTGGCCCCGCACGGCCGGTGCGATCGTCTGGCAGCTCAACGACTGCTGGCCCGTGACGTCGTGGGCAGCGGTCGACGGCGACGGACGGTGCAAGCCGCTGTGGTTCGGCCTGAGGCACGCCTTCGCCGACCGGCTCGTCACCGTGCAGCCGCGGCAGGGGAGCGACGTCGTCCACCTCGTCAACGACTCCGGGTCCGAGTGGTCCGGGACGTTGCGGCTGAGCCGCGAGCTGTTCGACGGGACGACGCTCGCGGAGGCGTCCGTGGACGTCACGGTCGCCGCGCGGTCCGTCGCGGCGGTCGTCCCTCCCGCCGAGCTCACCGGCACGCAGGACGTGACCCGTGAGGTGCTCGTCGCCGACCTCGCCGGGACGCGAGCGGTGCACACCTGGGTCGACGACGTCGACCTCGCGCTCGACCGGTGTCCGGTCGCGGCGACCGCGGTCCGCACGGACGACGGGTACGCGGTGACCGTGACCGCGAGCTCGCTCGCGCGCGACGTCACTCTCCTCGTCGACCGGCTCGATGGCGACGCGACCGTCGACGACGCGCTGGTCACGCTCACCGCCGGGACGTCCGTCACGTTCGCGGTGCGCTCGTCGCGTGAGCTCGACGTGGCCGCACTGACGTCCTGGCCCGTGCTGCGCACGGCAAACGACGTGCGGGCCGAGGTCAGCGTGGGGGCGGCGTCATGAGCGCGCTCGCCGCCGACGCGATGCGGGCGGGCTACCGCCTGCCTGCGCTGCACCGGGCGTGGCTCGACGAGCAGAGCCGTGGCCTGCTGTCGTTCGGGCGCCGGTTCCCGCACCCGAGCGGCGGCGCCGCGTATCTGGGTCCCGACGGCACACCCGACCTCGACGCGCCGGTGCAGACCTGGATCACGGCCCGGATGTGCCACGTCTATGCCCTCGGCGCCCTGGCCGGCGTCCCGGGCAGCCGGCCGCTCGCGCAGAGCGCGCTCGACGGCCTGCGCGTGCTGGCCGACGCCGAGCACGGGGGGTGGCTGCGTGGGCTCGACGCGACCGGCGCCCCTCTCGAGGCCGGTGCGAAGTCGTGCTACGACCACGCCTTCGTCCTGCTCGCCGCGTCGTCGGCGACCGTGGCCGGCCTCGACGGGGCACGTGCTCTGCTCGACTCCGCGATCGCGGTGTTCCTGGAGCGGTTCTGGGACGACGTCGACGGGATGTGCGTCGACGGGTGGGACCGCAGGTGGGACGAGCCCGACCCCTATCGGGGCGTGAACGCCAACATGCACGCCGTCGAGGCGTTCCTCGCGGTCGGAGAGTGCCTCGGCCAGGACGTCTGGTACGAGCGAGCCCTGCGTATCGCTCAGCGGGTGATCGAGGCCGCGCGCCCGCACGACTGGCGGATCCCGGAGCACTACGACGAGCATTGGTCACCGCAGCTCGACTTCAACGCGGACGACCCGACCGATCAGTTCAAGCCATTCGGCGCCACCGTCGGCCACGGCCTCGAGTGGGCGCGGCTCCTGACACAGCTGGCCACCGTCTGCGACGGCGACGTGGGCCCGGGTCTGGTGCGCGCGGGTCGGGCGCTCTTCGACCGCGCGGTCGAGGACGGCTGGGCGTCCGACGGCCGCCCTGGGTTCGTCTACACGACGGACTGGGACGGCGTCCCGGTGGTGCGGCAGCGCATGCACTGGGTCGCGGCGGAGGCGATTGCGGCCGCCTGGGCGCTGTACGACGCGAGCGGCGACCCCGACTACCTCGAGCTGTACCACCGGTGGTGGGACCACGTCGCGACGCTGTTCCTCGACGAGGCGAACGGCTCGTGGCACCACGAGCTGTCCGTGCTCAACGAACCTTCCTCGGACGTCTGGCCCGGCAAGCCCGACCTCTATCACGCGTTCCAGGTGACGCTGCTTCCCCGCCTGCCGCGGCGACCGGGACTGGCACGTGCACTGGCGGAAGGGGCACTGCGATGAGCGTGGATGTCGTCGTCGTCGGCGAGACGCTGGTCGACGTCGTCCGTCGACGGGACGGCTCGGTCTCGCGCCATCCCGGCGGGAGCTGCGCGAACGTCGCCGTCGCGCTCGCCCGGCTGGAGCGGCGCGTCGGACTGCGGACCCAGATCGGGTACGACCCCGCGGGACTGATGCTCGGTGGTTGGCTCGCGGAGTGCGGCGTCGAGGTGCTCGACGGGAGCGTGTCGCAGGTGCCGACGTCGCACGCGACGGCCGTCCTCGGTGACGACGGCTCGGCGACGTACGACTTCGACCTCGTGTGGTCGCCGGGCGCGCTCGAGCTGCCGACGGCGGGCGTGGTGCACACCGGGTCGATCGCCGCGGTGGTCGAGCCCGGGGCCCGGGCGGTCCGGCAGGCCCTTCTGGCCGCTCGGGACCACGCAGTGGTCACCTACGACCCCAACATCCGTCCGGCCCTGACCCCAGATCGGACCACGACCCTTGTCGCGGTCGAGAGCCTCGTTGGTGTTGCGGACGTCGTGAAGGTCAGTGCCGAGGACCTCGACTGGCTCCACCCCGGGCGGGACGTGGCCGCCGTGGCGCGAGACTGGGTCGAGGCCGGGCCTGCCCTCGTCGTGGTCACCGACGGCGGCCGCGGCGCAGTGGCGTTCACCGCGCACGGGCGCCGGCTCTGGATCCCGCCCGTCAGGGTGGAGGTCGTCGACACCGTCGGTGCTGGCGACACCTTCATGGGGGCGCTGATCGACGGGCTCATCGCGGCCGGGGTTGAGGGACCCGAGGGTTGGGACCGGCTCGTCGAAACGTCCGACGAGTCGCTGCGCGCGGTCCTGAGCCGGTGCGCGGCCGCGGCGGCGGTGACCGTCTCGAGGGCCGGTGCCGACTCGCCCTCGCTCGCGGAGCTCGGGAGCTGATCGTGAGCCCGGGGCCGGCCGGGACCGGTGGCGTCGCGGAGGGTGGCGTGCCCAACCCGACTGTGGGTGCGAACACGCCCTACTTCACCAGACCGCCGAGTGCCATGCCTCACCTCAGATGGCTCCCGGCGCTCTTGCCCTAACAGCCTCAACCTCCGGGCTGCAGCCACCCACCGACCACTGACCGGCTCAGCGCTGGGGCCCTGGGCGGCTCGCCCGCGTAGGAGCACCCGCTGTCCCTTCCGAGGTCGCCCGTGGGCGCAAGGTGGGGGACGCCTGGGCGGCGGCGGCCTGGGCTGTGCGTGCTCGCAGCGTGGACAGGTAGCCCAACTGCTCCGCGGCGACGCGGCGAGGGTCCGCGTCCCAGCGGGTCACCGCGTCAGCCAGCGCGCGGCGCACGACTGGCAGGGGGATCGCTGTGGCGGCGGCGATCTGGTCGCTGCCACGTTGCCACGACTGAGGTGCTCCGGCGGCGAGCACGGTCACGGCCTGGCGGACTGCCAGCAGCCCCGACAGGTTCGTCAGTCGCGCGTCGAGAAGCGACTCGGCAAGCGGGCGGCCTCGAGCCAGCGCGTCGCGCAGCCCCGCCGGGCCGCTCGTCTCGAGGGTCTGGGCGGGGTCGGAGCCGGGCCGAAGTTGCACCGACTCCGGTACGACCGCGTGCTGCGACAGGAGCCAGAAGTCGCGCTGCGCGGCCATCTGGCCGGCGAGGTCGGCGTCAATCGCCACCAGCGGGCGGGTCGCGGTGTCGTGGACGACGCGAGCCAACCAGGCCGCCTAGTCCTCGGTGAGGGAGGTGCCGAGCGGGGCTAGCCCGACCAGGCGTCCCGGGTGGGCCAGGGCGGTGGCGATCGCGTCGAGCGGGCCCTCGACGAGCACGGGACGCGCCCCCTCGCGCAGGAGCTCGGGGTGCACGGTGTAGAGCTGGGCGCCCTTGTGGAACACCGCGGTGTCGGGCGTGTTGAGATACTTCGGTCCACCCTCGGTTCGGTCGCGCTCGTCATAGCGGGGGTGACGGCGTGCGACGAACCCGAGGGGCACCAGTGCCGACGCGGAGACGACCCGGGCGGTCGTCGGCTCGGTGTTCGCGGACATGGGACTTCAGGTCACGGTCCACCCGGATCACGCGATCGACGCAAGCGGCAGGCAGTTCGGGTTCTGGAACATCGCGACACAGTGTGCAGACGCGAGGCCGCGCGAGTGGCAGACCTGGATCGAGCAGCACGTCCGCAGGATCTTGGAGAGCATGGATGCCCCCGACCCCTTCGACGGGCCGGCAGGGACGAGGCGCACTTTCGGACCTACGCCCGGCTGCACGAGGACGGGTACGTCCCGCGTGAGCGGGTCGACGGGTACCCGCACCGAGAGTTCGCGCCGGGCATCCTGGAGATGCTGGCTCTGGACCTGCCCGACAGTGTCGCCGTCTACGACCACGCGCATGCGCAGGCGCTCGGGGGGTACGAGGCGTTGCGGGCCAGCGGCATCACCAATATTGACCACCTCGCGGTCGAGCAGCTGGAGATCGTCGCGGTGCCAGAGGAGGGCGAGTTTCACGTTCTGCTCGGCGAGTCGGTCTACACGGGCAGCCGTGCCCTTCGGCTGCCTGGCCTCGCCACCTCGCTGACCGGTGAGCGGCCGACCGGTCATGGGTGGCATGAGCGTGCCCAACCGGCACCAGGTGACGTGGCACGTCATCAAGGACGCCTCCGTCGTCCGGGTCGTCAACGCGATGCTCCACTTCACGCGCCTCGGCTTCAGCGATGCGCCTGGCCCCGTCAGCCCTCACGTCTACTGGTGGAACGGGGCGGAGTACGAGCAGCTGACTCACGTCGCCGAGGACGGCTCGTCCAGTGTCCGGCCCAGTCCGCGATTCCAGGCGATGTTGGAGGGTCTGCTCGGAGCCGGGTGACGCGTGTCCTGCTCCCGCTGACGCCGAGGCCTCGAGGTCGGCGAACGAGTCCTTCGCCGACGCGCCGGGGGAGGAGTCGACGGCGGCCGGCACGTCGGTGGCGCGCGCCCCGGGGCGGACGTCTCGACCGCAAGGACCGCACACCCCCAGTGCCCGCGGCTCGTCGCGCCCTCCGCGCCGACCGCACCTACCGTGAGGCGATGGGTCGTGCCGCCACCGTCGTCGATCGTCTCGTCGCGAGCTACCAGAGCGTGCTGTCTCCGCGGAAGGGGTGGAGGTGCGCGCACCGGGCGGCGTACGGCGACGCGTCGTGCTCGGCGGCCGTGCGGGAGCTCGTCCGTGAGCGCGGTGTGGCGCGTGCCGTCGTACCGACGGTCGCGAGGTTCGTGGCGTGCTACCAGGCCGCGGTGCTGCTCGCCGAGACGGACGTGAGCGGGGTGTGCTGCTGCGGCGGCATCCCGATCCCCTTCCGCTTCGGCTCGCGCCGCTGACGAACCCGCGGTCGGCGGCCGGTCGTCGGCTCCCCCGCCCGCCGGGCTTGCGTTCGAGCGCGCTCGAAGCGGCAGGGTGTCGGTCATGACGGACCTGCGGCTGGCGCTCGGCACCATCCCGCTCGGCACCACGGTGGACGAGAAGGGCTCGTTCGGGATCCTCGACCGTTTCGTGGAGCTCGGCGGGACGCGGCTCGACACGGCCGACAACTACCCGTTCTGGCAGGACGGCTGCACGGGCGACGAGAGCGAGGCGACGATCGGCCGCTGGCTCGCCGCCCGGGGGAACCGCGACGCGGTCGTGCTGTCGACGAAGGTCGGGGCGCGCCCGCGCACGCCGGGGGACCGGACGCTCGACGACGTCGAGGGCCTGTCGGCGGGCGCGATCCGCGCGGCCGTCGAGGGCTCGCTGAAGCGGCTCGGCACCGACCGGATCGACGTGTACTGGGCGCACGTCGAGGACCGGACGGTGCCGCTCGAGGAGACGGTCGCGGCGTTCGGTGCGCTGGTGACGGACGGCACGGTCGGGGTGCTGGGCGCGAGCAACCACGCGACGTGGCGGCTGGAGCGGGCGCGGCGGACGGCCCGCGAGCTCGGCGTCGCGCCGTTCACGCAGGTGCAGCTGCGGCACACGTACCTGCAGCCGCGCCCGGGCGTGCGGCTGCCGGAGGGCGGGCACACGCTCGCGACGGCGGAGACGTTCGACTACCTCGCCGCCGAGGGCGACCTGACCCTGTGGGCGTACAACACGCTGATGTTCGGCGCGTACACCCGCCCCGACAAGCCGCTCCAGGAGATCTTCGAGCACCCGGGCACGACCGCGCGCCTCGCGGTGCTGCGCGAGGTCGCGGACGAGCTCGGCGTGTCGGCGAACCAGGTGGTGCTCGCGTGGCTCGTGGCGCACGGCGTGGTGCCGATCGTCGGCGCGACGCGCGTCGAGCAGGTCGAGGAGGCCGTCGCCGGTTCGCGCCTCACGCTCGACGCGGACGTCGTCGCGCGTCTGGACGCCCCGGCCTGAGGGCCGTGGTCAGGCGCCCTTCGTGGCGATGAGCTGGATCAGGTTGCCGCACGTGTCGTCGAGGACCGCGATCACGGCGGGACCGACGTCGGTCGGGGTCAGCGTGAACCTGACGCCGAGCGCCGTCAGGCGCGCGTGCTCGGCCTCGACGTCGTCGACCGCGAACTGGGCCAGCGGGATGCCGTCCTCGACGAGCGCGTCGCGGTAGGGCTTGACCGCGGGGTGGCCGGCGGGTTCGAGCAGCAGCTCGGGCCCGTCGGGGGAGTCGGGAGAGACGACGGTGAGCCAGGAGTCCTGGCCGAGCGGGACGTCGTGGTGCTTCACGAAGCCGAGCACGTCCGTGTAGAACGCGAGGGCGGCGCGCTGGTCGTCGACGTAGATGCTCGTGAGCTGGATCCTCATGGGTCGGCCTTCCGGGTGGTGGGCCAGCGCCGGGCGATGGCCTCGAGCGGTGTCGGGTCGAGGTGGTGGAGCTTGGTGCGGCCGCGTCGTTCGGTCGTGACGAGGCCGGCGTCCTCGAGCACCGCGAGGTGCTGGGAGATCGCCTGCCGCGTCGAGCCGACGCCGTGCCGCATCGTGAGCGTCGCGCAGAGCTCGAACAGCGTCTGGCCGTCGCGGGCGGTCAGCTCGTCGAGGATGAGGCGCCTCGTCTCGTCGTCGAGCGCCCGGAACACGTCGGCCACGCACGCCAGAATAGGCAAGTAGCCGCTTGCATATCAAGGGTCGGGGACGCGTCAGGCGTCCCTTCGAGTGGATCTGCGGGTGAAAAGGGTCCCGATCGCTCAAGGTCTCTGACCAGGGCGGATGCGCCGCACCCGGGACGACCTGGGACCAAGGGCCCAGACGGACGGGACGTCGCCGACCGACCAGCCCCACGTGCGTGCGGCAGAGGCTCACGCGGCGCCCCCGAACCAGGGGAGCGCGACGAACATCCCCGAGGAGCATCACCGCATGTCTGCACCGTCGACCACCCTGCGCCGCGTCGCGGGTCTCGCCGCGGCCCCCGTCGCGATCCTCGCCGCCGGCGCTCTCGTCTGGAACGCGTCGTCCGCCGCGTTCACCGCGAGCACGCGCAACGCGGGCAACTCCTGGAGCACCGGCCAGGTCACGCTCACGGACGACGACAAGGGCGCCGCCGGGTTCACCGTCACGGGCCTCGTGCCCGGCCAGACGGGCTCGAAGTGTCTCGTCGTGAAGTCGAGCTCGACCGTCCCCGGCGAGGTCCGCAGCTACGTCCAGAACCTGTCCGCGTCCGCGCAGGGACTGCAGGACCACATCATGTTCAAGGTCGAGAAGGGCACCGGCGGCTCGTTCAACGACTGCACGGGCTTCCAGGCCGACCCGGGCGCGCTCCCGGCGGCGTCGCTGACGACGCTGTCGCAGGTCAACAAGGACTACGCGACCGGTGGTGGCAGCTGGACGACGTCCGGCACGCCGGGCGAGACGAAGACCTACAAGGGCACGTGGTCGTTCGACACGACCGGCATGACCCAGCAGCAGATCGACGCGCTGCAGGGGGCGACCGTGTCCATGGACATGGTCTGGGAGCTGCAGAGCGCCACCACGCCGTGACCGTGACGGGAGCTGACGAGTCTGCGGTGACGCAGGCGGGCAGCACCCGTCCCGAGGCACGCCCGGACGCGCGCCCCGCCGTCCTGCACCGGGACGGCTGGGCCGCCTTCGTCCTCGGCACGCTCGCCCGGTGCTACCTGTCGTTCGTCGTCGCGCTCACCGTGATCGCGGCGCTGCCGCTCGCGTTCGGGTTCGGCGGCAGCGTCGTGCAGACCGGGTCGATGGAGCCGCAGATCAACCCCGGCGACCTGGTGCTCTCCACGCCGCTGCCGCAGGACGAGCCGATCCCGCTCGGCGGGGTCGTCGAGTTCTGGGCACCCGCGGCGGGCGGTGGTGCGCACCGAGTGACCCACCGGATCGTCGCCCCGGGCCGCACGCCGCAGGAGTGGATCACCAAGGGCGACGCGAACGAGGACGCGGACAGCACCGTGCTGACCCGCGACAAGATCACCGGTCAGGGCCGCCTGCTCGTGCGGTGGGTCGGGCTGCCGAGCATGTGGCTCGCCGGGCACCACTACGTGCCGCTCGTGTCGTGGCTCGCGGGGACCGGTGCCGCCGTCTGGCTCGCGGCGTGGTCCTGGCCGCGCGACGCCGAGCGG
>JAEWCA010000033.1 GCA_023390875.1 Actinomycetes bacterium | reverse complement strand
TCTCTGGCGAGCGAGAAGATCGAGTAATGCATCACATTCATATTCCGCTGCGCGGCTCGCTATACCGATTCCTAAAGCGCGCGCAAACCGACGCGGCAGGTTATACACTTGCCCTGCCGCGCCATTTTGCCCGCTGTCAGCAATCCAGGGTGTGGTCCAGTTCCCACTGCGTCAGATGCGAGACGTAGGAATTCCATTCCGCCGTCTTCATCTTGACGAAGCCGTTCACCAGCTCCTCGCCTAGGGCAGCCTTGAATTCCTTGTCCGAGTCGAGCAGGCGCAAGGCATCCAGCAGATTCAACGGCAACCTGGGAGCATCCTTGATGGTATGTCCTTCGGTATACATGTTGATATCGCTGCGCGGACCCGGATCGAGCTTTTCCTTCAGACCCTTCAAGCCCGCTGCGAGGATGACCGCCTGCATCAGGTAGGGATTGGCTGCGCCGTCCGGTAGCCGGAGCTCGAACCGGCCGGGACCGGGCACGCGTACCATGTGCGTGCGGTTATTGCCGGTCCAGGTCACCGCATTCGGCGCCCAGGTGGCGCCCGACAGCGTCCGCGGCGCATTGATGCGCTTGTAGGAATTGACTGTGGGGCAGATGATCGCCGTCATCGTGGCGGCGTACTTCATGATGCCGCCGAGGAAGTGCATTCCCTGCCGCGACAGGCCATCCGGCGAGTTGTCATCAGCGAAGACGTTCGTCTTACCCGAAAGATCCCATGCCGAGATATGGGCATGACAGCCATTGCCGGTCAGGTTGGGGAAGGGCTTGGGCATGAAGGTCGCGCGGAAGCCGTACTTCTCGGCCAGCGACTTGATCATGAACTTGAAGAACGAGTACTTGTCCGCGGACGCAAGCACGTCGTCATATTTCCAGTTCATCTCGAACTGGCCGTTGGCGTCCTCGTGGTCGTTCTGGTACGGCTCCCAGCCGAGGTCGAGCATGGCGTCGCTGGCCTCGCGGATGAGGTCATAGCGGCGCATCAGCGCCTGCTGGTCGTAGCAGGGCTTCTTGGAATTGTCGTGCTCGTCCGACAGTGCCTTTCCGTCAAAACTGACGAACGAGAATTCCGGTTCGACGCCGGTCTTGACCCGGATGCCCAAGGCGGCGGCTTCGTCCACCAGCCGCTTGAGGGTGTTTCGCGGTGCCTGGTCGACGCTCTTGCCGTCCATCACGCAGTAGGACGCCACCCAAGCGACCTCCGGTTTCCACGGCAACTGGATGGCCGAAGACGGATCCGGCACGGCCAGCATGTCGGAATGCGCCGGGGTCATGTCCATGCCCCCGGCAAAGCCGGCAAAACCAGCGCCGTCCTTCTGCATGTCCGCTATCGCCTGTGCGGGAACCAGCTTTGCGCGCTGGCTTCCGAGCAGGTCAGTATAGGAGATCATGAAGTACTTGACGTTCCTCTCCTTGGCGAATTCGGCGAGGTCAGTCGGTTTTGAATGATCTAGTTTTGTATCGAAAGCCGTTCCCATTTAATTCTCCTCCCGGCAATTCTCGTTCAGAAAGTGCTCTTCCCTGGCACCCAATCGGTTCCCGCAAGCGGTACCCCCGCCATGGCAGCGGCCTCGATTGTGAGTGCGCAGAGATCCTCCGGCTCGAGATTGTGAACGTGATTCTTCCCGCAGGCCCGCGCGATGGTCTGCGCCTCCAGCGTCATGACTTTTAGGTAATTGGCCAGGCGGCGGCCGGCGGCGATGGGATCCACGCGCTTCATCAGCTCGGGGTCCTGCGTGGTGATGCCCGCCGGGTCCTTGCCCTCGTGCCAGTCGTCATACGCACCCGCGGTGGTGCCGAGCTTCTGATACTCGGCTTCCCAGCGCGGGTCGTTGTCGCCGATGGCGATCAGGGCTGCGGTTCCGATCGACACCGCGTCAGCACCGAGCGCCAGCGCCTTGGCCACATCGGCGCCGTTGCGGATGCCGCCCGAGACGATGAGCTGGACCTTGCGATGCATTCCGAGATCCTGGAGCGCCCTCACCGCGGGACGGATGCAGGCGAGGGTCGGCTGGCCGACGTTCTCGATGAAGACTTCCTGCGTCGCCGCAGTACCGCCCTGCATGCCGTCAAGCACGACCACGTCTGCGCCAGCCTTCACCGCGAGCGCGGTGTCGTAATAGGGGCGCGCTCCGCCGATCTTTACGTAGATCGGCTTCTCCCAGTCGGTGATCTCGCGGATCTCGAGGATCTTGATCTCGAGGTCGTCCGGGCCGGTCCAGTCAGGATGGCGGCAGGCCGCGCGCTGGTCGATGCCCTTGGGCAGCGTGCGCATCTCGGCGACGCGGTCGGAGATCTTTTGGCCGAGCAACATGCCGCCGCCGCCCGGCTTGGCGCCCTGCCCGACGACGACCTCGATCGCATCGGCGCGCCGCAGGTCGCGCGGGTTCATGCCATAGCGGGAGGGAAGATATTGATAAACCAGCGTCTTGGAGTGGCCGCGCTCTTCCTCGGTCATGCCGCCGTCGCCGGTGGTCGTCGAGGTGCCGGCGATCGTGGCGCCGCGTCCGAGCGATTCCTTGGCCGGACCGGAAAGCGAGCCGAAGCTCATGCCGGCAACCGTGATCGGGATCTTCAGCGCGATGGGCTTCTTTGCAA
>JAEWCA010000520.1 GCA_023390875.1 Actinomycetes bacterium | reverse complement strand
GCCGTGCGCGGACGCCTGGCCGGCCGTGGTCACCGCGAGTCCGGTGGCGAGGACGAGCGCGGCGGCACCGGCGAGGGGTCGGGGAACCCGGGGGGCGGGGGGACGGGACGAGCGGGTACGCGTGTTCCTCACGGGAGCGCCTCCTTGCGCAGCCGAGCCGGCCCCGCGGTCCGCGGGCGCCGTGCGATCGGGACACACGGTAGGTACTGGACATTCCAGAGGACAAGAGCGAACGGGACATTGCAAGAACTTACGTGGCTCATGCAATGAGTGGACATGCCTCGATGGGTGTGGTGGAGGGCGCTGCTCCATGGTGCTGGGCGTGCACCATGTGGCGCTGTGTCGCTCGTCGCCCGTACGCTTCTCGTGCCCGGGGAGCTGATCCTCGTGGAAGTCGAAGGCTCGTGACCCGTCTGGGACGTGGCGCACGAGCCTTTCGCATCCCCCGACCTAGACCCGCACCACGGTGCTGACGATCGGCTCGACGCGACGCCGCCAGTCGCCACCACGGGCCGAGCGCTGCGGCAAGGAGCACGCGCGGCTGCGTCCCAGCAGGGCACCGCGCCGCGCGTCGTCAGGCGCTCGCGCGGCTCACGCGTCGAGGTGGCGCACCTCGTCCCAGACGTCGGCCCACGAGCCACGCGGACCGGTGCACGCGAGCACCGCGGTCCCCTGCTCCTCGTTGTCCACGTCGGCGCCGTCGTCGATGGTCGCGACCTGCTCGCACCCGACGGCCCAGCCCGGCGCGACGTCGTACCCGACGAGCACCACCGGGCCTTCGCCGGCCGGCGGCGGTCCCCAGTCGCCGTAGCCGTTGTGCCCGCTGAACACCGGCACGGGCGCCCCGTAGAACTCGAGCGCACCGGCCTCGCCGTAGTTCTGCGCGACGACGAGCGTCGCGCCGGCCGACGAGACGGCCTTGTCCACCGTCTCGACGAACCGCGGCCAGCCGATCATCTCCGCCTGGTCCTCGTTGAGGTCCGCCATGAACGACTGCCCGAAGTCCCGCTCGGACAGGATGGGCAGCCCCGCGGGCCACACCACGAGCCCGCTCAGCGCCACGACCGCCCCGGCGACCCACAGCCCGCGCCGGCTCCACCGCTCCGCGAGCCCGCACGCCCCCGCCGCGAACAGCACCGGGATCAGCCCGGCCAGGTAGTACGCCTTGCCGCCCGTGAGGAAGAAGCCGACGAACAGCAGCACGAACGCGAACGCGAGCGGCCGGGCCCGGAGCAGACCAGGCGAACGGAACAGCCGCACCAGCCCGTACACCCACAGCACCGCGGTGACCGGGCTGAAGATGATGAGCGTCAGCACGACGTAGTTGACCCGCTCCTCGAGGGTCATGTACTCGTCGCGGATGTCGCCCGCGAGCTCGAGCTGCGGCCAGCCGTGCGTCGCCTGCCAGACGAGGTTCGGCACCCACAGCAGCACCGCGACCCCCACGCCGGCCCACGCCCACGGCGAACGCAGATGGTGCCGGACGGCCGGCGTCAGGGCGATCCCCACGACGATGCCGCCGGCCAGGAACGCGACCAGGTGCTTGTCCTCCAGCCCGATCCCGGTGAGCAGGCCGACCACCAGCCAGCCGCGCGGACGGTCCCGCTGCAGCGTCCACACCGTCGCGTAGACGACCGCCGTCCAGAACAGCAGGTCGACCGTGGCCGTCGAGAGCATGTGCCCGAGGATCACCGTCACGGCCCCCGTCGCCGCCGTGACCGCGGTGAGCACCTGCGCCGCCGTCCCACCGCGCAGCTCGCGGGCCGTCAGGGCCGCGAGCACCACGAACGCCGCCATCGCGAGCGCGCTCGGCACGTGCAGGGCCGTCACGGAGCCAGGCGCGACCAGGTCCGTCAGGCGCGCGATCGCGGGGGTGAGCGGCGGCTGGTCCGGGTAGCCCCACGCCAGGCGGCGGCCCGAGGCGACGAAGTACAGCTCGTCGCGGTGCGGCCCGTACCGGCCCGCGAACGCCACGAGCACGACGAGCAGCGCACCGGCGACCGCGAGCACCGGGGTCCAGGCCACGGCCGGCGGCGACGAGACGGAGAGCGACGGGCGTCGTGCGGCTTCGGTGGCGGCCACCCTCGGAGGCTAGCGACGCCCGACGCCGCACGTCACGCGCCTTCCGGTCCGGTCCGGACGCGCTCCCGGGCAGCCCGGGTGAGACTGACCCGATGACGATCACCAGCATCCCCACCTTGACTCTGCCCGGCGGCCGGATCCCGGTCCTCGGCCTGGGCACCTGGCAGTCGGAGGGCGACGAGGCCGAACGGGCCGTCGTCGCCGCCATCGAGCTCGGCTACCGGCACATCGACACCGCCACCGGGTACGGCAACGAGGGGCAGGTCGGCCGCGCGCTGTCCACGGTCGGCGCCGGCCGCGACGACGTCTTCCTCACGACGAAGCTCCCGCCCGACCACGCCGGCCGCGAGCGCCAGACCCTCATGGAGTCCCTCTCGCTGCTCGGCGTCGACCACCTCGACCTGTGGCTCGTGCACTGGCCGCCGAACAAGCAGGCGACGCCCGAGACCTGGCAGGCGTTCCGCGAGGCGCGCGACGAGGGGCTGGTCAGGTCGATCGGGGTGTCGAACTACTCGATCGCGCAGATCGACGAGCTCATCGAGGTCACCGGCGAGGCGCCGGCCGTCAACCAGATCCCGTACAGCCCTGCCGACCACGACCTGGCGCTGCTCGCGGCGCACCGGGAGCGCGGCGTCGTCGTCGAGGGGTACAGCCCGCTCAAGCGGGTGGACCTCGGCGCTGCCGCGATCGTCGAGGCGGCCGAGGCGCACGGGGTCACGCCCGCGCAGGTGGTGCTGCGGTGGCACGTGCAGCACGACGTCGTCGTCATCCCGAAGTCGGTCCGGCCGGAGCGCATCAAGGAGAACCTCGCCGTACTGGGCTTCACGCTGGACGACGAGCAGATGGCGGCGATCGACGCCCTCGGGCGTTCCTGACCGGCTGACCCGGCCGGGGACACGCCCCCGGCGGGCGCAGCACTCCGGCCGGGTCAGCGGCCCGTCGCGGAGAAGTGCTGGTAGTCGGTGGGTGACGACCAGTCGCCGCCCCACTCCCAGCCGACCGACGCGAACGCCCGCACGACCGCGTCGTCGTCGTGGATCACGCCGGGCGCGTCCGGCCGGTCGGCGTACTGCCGGCCGGCCGGCGGCGCGACGTGCCGGCCGAGCACGTACGGGTTCTCGACGGGGTTGACGTCGATGGCCCGCCCGTACGCGTGCTCGGACCAGCGCGTGCCGCCCGTGACGGCGCGGCAGTTGAGGGCCGACGTGTTGTCGGCGGCCATCGAGGCGTCGTCGCTGCCGCCGAAGTCGTCGACCAGCCGCAGCGACCGGATCGGGTAGCCCGCGTCCCACAGGGCGCGGAACACGCTGACCATCGCGTCGGCGGAGTCGGCGTGCACCACGAGCTCGCCCTGCACGGCCTCGCCCGCGAAGTCGTGGTGGGTGACCGTCACGTACCGCAGGTCGGCGAGCGGGACCGGGCAGCCCTCGCGCCAGGACGACGACATGCGCGCGGCGAGGTCGGGCGTGATCGCGCTGATCGTGGACGTGAACGCGGGCGGCCGTGCGGCGGGCGACGGGGGTGCCGCCTTCGGCGCCTCGCGCGGCGCGGCGACGACCACGGGCG
>JAEWCA010000500.1 GCA_023390875.1 Actinomycetes bacterium | reverse complement strand
GTCCGCGGTCGCGGGTCCTGTGGTGGCGTCGGTCGGGACGGCGGCGGCCGGCCCCGGTGCGACCTCCCGCGCGGTCACGCGTCCCGCCCAGTGGTGAGCGCGCGGTCGAGGTCGGCGAGCAGGTCGTCGACGTCCTCGATGCCGACGGACAGCCGCACGAGGTCGTCGGGCACCTCGAGCGCGGTGCCGGCGACGGAGCCGTGCGTCATGCGGTGCGGGTGCTCGATCAACGACTCGACCCCGCCGAGCGACTCCGCGAGCGTGAACACCTGCGTCGCGCCGCACACGGCCAGCGCGGACGCCTCGCCGCCGGTCCGGAAGGACACCATGCCGCCGAACCCGCGCATCTGCCGGGCGGCGACCTCGTGCCCGGGGTGCGAGTCGAGCCCCGGGTAGATGACGTGCGTGACGGCGTCGTGCTCGACGAGGAACTGCGCGACGCGGGTCGCGTTCGCGACGTGCCGGTCCATCCGGACGGCGAGGGTGCGCAGCCCGCGCAGCGTGAGCCACGCGTCGAACGGCCCGGCGACGGCACCCGAGGCGTTCTGGTGGAACCGGATCGCGTCCGCGACGTTGGTCGTCCCGGTCGGACCTTCCAGGCCGACGGGCAGCTGCGCGCCGTCCGCGACCACGAGCGCACCGCCGACCACGTCCGAGTGGCCGCCGACGTACTTGGTCGTCGAGTGCACGACGACGTCCGCGCCGAGCGCGATCGGGTTCTGCAGGTACGGCGTCGCGAACGTGTTGTCGACGACGAGCAGCGCACCCGCGGACCGCGCGTGCGCCGCGAGCTCGGCGATGTCGGCGATGCCGAGCAGCGGGTTGGTGGGCGTCTCGACCCACACGACCTTGGTGCGGCCGGGCTGGATCGCGGCGAGCACCGCGCCCGGGTCGGACAGGTGGGCCGGCGTGTGCTCGATCCCCCACGGCCCGAACACCCTGGCCACGAGGCGATAGGTACCCCCGTAGGCGTCGTCCGGCACGACCACGTGGTCGCCGGGCCGCAGCACGGCCCGCAGCAGCGTGTCCTCCGCGGCCAGGCCCGACGAGAACGCGAAGCCCGCGGCACCACCCTCCGCCGCGGCGAGCGCCTCCTCGAGCGCCGTGCGCGTCGGGTTCGCGGAGCGCGAGTACTCGTACCCGCCGCGCAGGCCACCGACGCCGTCCTGCTTGTAGGTGGACACCTGGTAGATGGGCGGCACGACGGCGCCGGTCGTCGCATCGGCGTCCTGACCTGCATGGATGGCGCGGGTCGAGAAGCCGGCGGCGGTCCAGTCGTACCCGGACGCGAGGGGGTCGGTGGTCACGTGCTCAGGCTAGGTGGTGTCGGGAACACCGGCACCGCCACGACGGTTGCACACGCCGGGAAGGATCAGGCGGCAACCCAGTCGCCCCGAGTCCTCCCGGGAAAGGACCCCGCACCATGAACTGGCTGTTCGGATCCGCACTCTCCTCCACCATGGTCGAGCCCGAGCGGGCGCTCGCCGGTCGCGAGGACTACGCCTACGCGGTGCCCACGACGCACACCGTCCTGGGGACCCCGCTGCACGGACCCTGGCCGGACGGCACCCGGGTGCTGTACGTCGCGATGGGCTGCTTCTGGGGCGCCGAGCGCGCCTTCTGGCAGACCCCCGGCGTCGTCACCACGGCCGTCGGCTACCAGGGCGGCTACACCCCGTACCCCACGTACGAGGAGACCTGCACCGGCCTGACCGGGCACACCGAGGCCGTCCTCGTCGCGTACGACCCGTCCGTCATCTCCGACGACGACGTGCTCCGCACGTTCTGGGAGTCCCACGACCCCACGCAGGGCTTCCGGCAGGGCAACGACCGCGGCACGCAGTACCGGTCGGCGATCTACACGACCACCCCGGAGCAGGCCGAGGCCGCCGTGCGCACGCGCGACGAGTACCAGCCGCGCCTGACGCGCTCGGGCTACGGGGCGATCACCACCGAGATCCGGCCTGCGTCCGACGCCGGCACCTTCTACTACGCCGAGGGCTACCACCAGCAGTACCTCGACAAGAACCCGAACGGGTACTGCGGGCTGGGCGGCACCGGCGTGTCCTGCCCGCGACCGACGGGCGCCTGACCGACCAGGGGCCGGCGTCGCGGGGGCTCACCGAGCGCCTCCACGACGCCGGCCGCATCTGCGCCATGCTCGTCGGGTGGACGACGCACCCTCCGAGCGACTGGTGGCCCAGCGCCGCCGCAACCGGGTCATGGAGGTCCTGGAGGTCCTCGCCGACGGCGACGAGGGACTGCGTGCCGTCGGCGCGAAGGAGTACTTCAGCTACTTCTTCGACGACGTCGACGACGACCTGCCGCACGACTGGCGAGCGCTCTCGACGTACACCGACGAGGAGGTCGCCCTGATCGACGCGGTCCTCGTCGGGATGCTCGCCGCGCTCGAGTCGACCGCGAGCCTCCCGACCGAGGACGCGATCGCGGCGACGGGCTGGCCCGAGCGGATCGCTCCCCTGGCACGCGAGGCGCTCGCGGTCATGGCGGCACGCGGCAGGTTCGACGAGGAGCGCGAGGAGCCGGAGCCGTCGCACCGCTGACGACGACGGCACCTGCCGGGTTCGTCGGGCGGGTGGCCGACGCGCCCCTCGTCGACCACCCGCCCGCCGTCGCAGCAGGCCGGGGCCCCCGTGACCCGTCACCTGCCGCCTCCGGTAGTGGCTCGTGCACCCGTCGGAGAGGCTTGTCAGAAACCGTAATGACACCGGTGCTGCACGGTCCACGACTGTCCACGCAGGGCAGGACCGAGGTCCAGGTCAGCGGCCTGACGTACGTTGACGGGCAGGACGAGACGGGGAGGGACGACGCATGACGCTGACGACCTGGGCGGGCAACTACACGTACCGCGCGCGCACGGTGCACCGGCCGCGCCCGGTCGACGAGCGG
>JAEWCA010000483.1 GCA_023390875.1 Actinomycetes bacterium | reverse complement strand
GCGCGTGAGCTGAGCACGGGCCGGGACGCGGGTCACGCTCACCGCTTCTGCCAGGGCAGCACCACGGTCATCGCCGCGGCGCGCGTCGTCGCGGTGCCGGCCGCGTTCGTGAACACCGCCCGGTACTCGCTGCCGACCCCGAGGAGTGTGACGGGGAGCGTCAGCGTCGGCTTGGTCGCACCCGGGATGGTCACCCACCGACCGCCGCACCAGCGGACCTGCCACTTCACGGTCGGCACCGGCGTGCCGCTCGCCGCCGCCGTGTACGTGACGGTCGCGCCGAGCTTCCCGCGCGCGTCCTTCGGCTGCGTCGTGATCGCCGGGGCGACCTGCACGGGCTCGCCGCCGTCCTGGTCCGCGAGGAACGACGCCACCCAGGAGATCGCCGACTGCCAGTTGATGGCGACCTCGTTGGTCGACCACGCGCCGATCTCGTCGATGTAGCAGGCCGACGGCGCGCACCCGGCGGGGAACGCCGCCTGCGTGGTCGGGTCCCACGTGCCGGCCTGCGAGTTCGGGCCGCCCGCGAGCGAGCCCGCGGGCGGGCTCGGCAGCGCCGGGTCGAGCTCGTGCGCCCACCACCGGTTGTGCTGCTGGTGGGAGGCCACCTCGCCCCAGCCCGTCACGTACGACTGGTTGAGCGCGTTGCGGCCGAGCAGGTAGTCGACGCCCTCGAGCACCGAGCGCCGGTACTTCTCGTCGCCCGTGAGGTCGAAGGCGGTGCCGACGACCACGAGGTTGTTCGCGACCTGCGAGCTCGAGCCCCACACGTAGTCGCCGGACGGCGAGTACACCGAGCCCCACGGCTGCGCGGCCTGGTTCGCGACGTACCGGTCGGCGCCCGCGACCACCGAGGCCACGACCGCGTCACGCCCGGGGAGCTTGCTCGGCACCGTCGCCAGGTCGAGGCGACCGAGCGCGGCGGTGCTCGCCCAGCCGAAGCCGTCGGCCGTGAAGACGTCGGCCGTGTGCAGCGGGCTGCTCGTCACGGCCTGCGCGTACGCGTCCTCGCCGGTGGTGAGGTACAGCTCCGCGGCCGCCCAGTAGAACTCGTCGCGCACGTCGCGGTCCCCGTACGCACCGCCACCGTCGGCGCCGGCGGCGTCGGGTGCGTACACGTCCGGGTGGGCGACGGCCGCCGCGTACGTCGACCGCGCGGTCGCGAGCAGCGTGTCGGCGAACGCGGCGTCGTACGTCCGGAAGAGCCGGGCCCCCTGCGCGGCGACGGCCGCGACGTTGAGCGTGGCGGCGGTGGACGGCCGGGCGAGCGAGCGGGGCTGCGCGTCGTCGGACGGGAGCAGCGGCAGGCCGGTCCAGCCCTCGTCGTGCACCTTGTGGTGCACCATGCCGGCGTACTCGCCGGACGGCGCGACCATCTTCAGCATCCACTCGAGCTCCCAGCGCGCCTCGTCGAGCACGTCGGGCACCTTGTCGCCGTGCTCCGGGATCGCGAGCGAGCCGTCCGCGAGCGCCCCGGCGTCGGCCGACGCGGCCCGCAGCGAGCGCTCGTACGTGCCGAGCAGCTGCGAGACGGCGATGCCGCCGTTGACGACGTACTTGCCGTGGTCGCCCGCGTCGTACCAACCGCCCGACACGTCGAGGCGGTAGTCGCACGTCCAGCCGTCGTAGTAGTCGCGCGGGCCGATGCAGGGCACGTCCGTGTCGCCCTGGTTGGGCGCGACGCCGACGTGGCCGGCCGGGCGGGCGTAGGCCTCGCCGGCGATCGCACCGTCGATCTCGATGCCGGACCGGGCCGGGTAGAAGTAGTCGAGCGTGTCGTAGCGGAGCTGCTGGTAGAGGTCCGCGTCGATGTCGAACGGCCGGCTGGTCTCGCCGTCGGCGACGAGCGTGAGCCCCTCGCCCGTCGTGGTGACGCTCGAGAAGTCGATCGTGTGGACGTTCAGGCGCGACGACGCGTCGAGGCCCGCCGGGGTCGAGTCGCCGTGCGCGACGACCGTGCCGTCGGCGGCGTGCAGCTCCCACGGCAGCGCCGCGGTCGAGTCCGTCACGAGCGTGGCGCGCTTCGGACCGTGCGGGAGGTAGCCGACCTGGTTGACGCGCACGCGCGGCCCGGTGTCGGGCTGGTACACGGGCGGCGGCGTCGCGGAGCTGGTGAGGGACACCTCGGAGACGCAGAACGTGTACGCCGCGGACTTGCCGAGCTGGACAGCGACCTGCCCCGGCGCCGCCCCGTCGGCCGGGAAGGCCAGCGTCGCGGTGAACGGGTACTCGTGCGTGGCGAGCTCGGTGGTCAGCGGCACGGCACCCTGGTCCAGGACGGTGCGGTACGCACCCCCGCCCTCGCCGACGAGGGCCCGCACGGGGGTGGCGGGGTCGCTGCTCGCGGTGAGCGACAGGACGTAGTTCTCGCCCTCCTCGACCGGCACGCCGTTGTAGACGAGCCCGGCGTCCCACGGGTTGACCTGACCGCCCGGGACGTCGACGCACATCCGGCCGTCGGCGAACACCGGGTCGCTCGTGCCGTACAGCGACCACGGCCCGAGCGACTCCGCGAACGACGTGTGCGGCAGCAGCTCGGAGTCCGACGACAGCGACACGTCGTCGAGGCAGAACGTCCACGCGTCGGGGCTGAACCCGCCGAGCTGGAACGCGATCTGGCCGCGCGGGTCGCCCTCGGCGCTCTCGGCCGGGTAGGTCGCACCGGCGGTGAACGCGTACGACGTCGCAGTGGGCTCCGACGTGAGCGCGGGGCTCTTGTCGAGCACGGTGCCGTACGGGGCGCCGTCCTGCCCGACGAGCGCCCGGATCGTCACGTCGGTGCTCGCGGACGCGGTGAAGCCGAGCGTGTAGGTGGTGCCCTCGTCGATCGCGACACCGTTGAGCACCACGCCGACGCCGTACTGCGTCGACCCCGCGGGGACGTCGACGCACAGGGCGCCGCTGCTCGTGTCGAGCGCCCCGTCCGTGCCGTACGCGACCCACCCCTCGGCCCCCGACTCGAACGTGCCGTCGCCGATCTGCGAGGCCGCGCCGGCGGGTCCCGCCGCACCCAGGGTCAGCGTGACGCCGGTGAGCAGCGCCGCCGCGGCACCGCCCCACCTCCGTCCCGCGGACCAGCCGTCCCCGTGCGTTGCGGTGCGTGATGCCACGTCGTGTCCCCTCGGTCGGTCGCCGCCCACTGCCCTGTGAGCCGGCTGTGGAGCCGCGGGCAGGCTATGGGAGGAGGCGGCGCCGCCGGACCTCTGCGAATCGATTCGGTCGGAACGATTCGCCCAGGTCCGGGGACGTCAGGCGGGGGCGAACACCAGGGTCGGCCGGACGGCGGGCCCCCGGGTCTCGACGAGCGCGACCAGCTCGCCGTCCGGCGCGAGCGCGGCGACCGGACCGCGCGGTGCGCCCGGCACCGGCGCGATCGTCTGGCCGTACGACAGCGCTCTCGCCTCGTCGGCCGTGAGGTCGCGGACCGGGAACGTGGCGCGCGCCGCCTCAGCCAGCGGCAGCACCGTGAGCGGCACGTCGTCGGGCGTCGCGGCGAGCTCGTCGAGCGTGCGCGCGCCGTCGAGCGCGTACCCGCCTGG
>JAEWCA010000462.1 GCA_023390875.1 Actinomycetes bacterium | reverse complement strand
GCCCGCTGCTGCGTGGCGTCGTCGTCGACTACGCGCCGCTCGACCTGCAGACGCCGCCGGCGGACAAGCTGGTCGGCGACGTGCGCGACGATCCCGGTGCGGCGAACCTCGCGCGGCACGGCGTCCGGTTCAACGCCTGGTACCTGCCCGACCCGGCGAGCGGCGCGGACGAGCTCGCGTCGCCGGTGCTCGCGGCCGACCTGGCCGGGCTGCCGCCCACGCTGGTGCTCACGGCCGAGCGTGACCTGCTGCGGGCGGAGGGGGACCGGTACGCCGCCCGGCTGGCCGCCGCCGGCGTGCCGACCGAGCACGTCGTGTTCCCCGGGTGCGGCCACGGCTTCACTCACGTGGGTCCGGAGGAGCACGCGGTCGCCGCGTGGGTGCGCATGGCGGCGTTCGTGCGACGTGTGGTCGCGGGTCAGGACGCGGTCACGTGGGCCTGACAGGGACCCACCTGTTCACCGTCGACGCGTTGCTCGGCGAGGTCGTCGACGTCGGCGTCACGCCGACCGGTCACCGGCGCGTCATCCCCGTCGTCGGCGGGACGGTCTCCGGGGCGCTGGAGGGCGAGGTGCTGCCGGGCGGCGCCGACTGGAACCTCGAACGTCCGGACGGCTCGGCCGAGCTCTGGGCGCGCTACGAGCTCCGGACGTCGGACGGGGCGGTGGTGTCCGTGCTCAACACGGCGGTGCACCCGCCGCGGCCGGCCATGCCGATCCTCACGAGCCCGACGTTCGACGTCGGGGACGACGGGCCGGTGTGGCTCCGCACGGGCGTCCACGTGGGTGCCCTGGACCTGGCGGCGGACGGGCGCGCGGTGCGGATCCGGGTGTTTCGTGTTGCGGTGTCGGACTGACGGAGTACCGACAAACCAGGCGAAAGTTGCGGCCCTGATCGACTGCCTGGTGTCCCGCGACAACCGACACCGCGGGCCACTCAAACCGCCGACGGCGAATCTACACCGATGAAGTAGCCACTTTGGAGTGAATAATCGTTTCGTTCTCGGCGTCGAAACTATCAAACGGGCCGAAACGGTTGACGGGCCCTGACGCGGGGGCGAATGGTGACGTGCCCGGCATCGCGCCGGTCGCACACACCACCAAGGAGGGATCGATGACGACCCCACGTCAGCGACACCGCGCCCGTCTGCTCGGCGCCGGCAGCCTCGTCGCAGCCACCCTGGCCGTCGCCCTGGCCGTCCCCGCGCAGGCCGCGGGCAGCACGCTGCAGGCCGCCGCAGCGGGCTCCGGCCGCTACTTCGGCACCGCGATCGCGGCCAGCAGGCTGAACGACGGCACCTACTCGAGCATCGCGAACCGCGAGTTCAACATGATCACGGCCGAGAACGAGATGAAGGCCGACGCGACCGAGCCGAACCAGAACCAGTTCAACTTCTCGAGCGGCGACCAGATCCTCAACTGGGCGACGAGCAACGGCAAGAAGGTCCGCGGGCACGCGCTGGCCTGGTACTCCCAGCAGCCCGGCTGGATGCAGAACATGTCCGGCTCCGCGCTGCGCAGCGCGATGCTCAACCACGTCACCCAGGTCGCCACCCACTACAAGGGCAAGATCTACGCCTGGGACGTGGTGAACGAGGCGTTCGCGGACGGCAGCTCCGGCGCGCGGCGTGACTCCAACCTGCAGCGCACCGGCAACGACTGGATCGAGGCCGCCTTCAAGGCGGCGCGCGCCGCCGACCCGAACGCGAAGCTCTGCTACAACGACTACAACACCGACAAGTGGACGGACGCCAAGACCCAGGCCGTCTACAACATGGTCAAGGACTTCAAGTCGCGCGGCGTGCCGATCGACTGCGTCGGCTTCCAGGCACACTTCAACTCGCAGAGCCCGGTGCCGTCGAACTACGACACGACGCTGCGCAACTTCGCGAACCTGGGCGTCGACGTCCAGATCACCGAGCTGGACATCGAGGGCTCCGGCTCGAGCCAGGCCCAGCAGTTCCAGGGCGTCGTCCAGGCGTGCCTCTCGGTCGCCCGCTGCACCGGCATCACCGTGTGGGGCGTGCGTGACTCCGACTCGTGGCGCGCGTCGGGCACGCCGCTGCTGTTCGACAGCTCGGGCAACAAGAAGGCCGCCTACACCAGCGTCCTCAACGCCCTGAACGCCGGCGGGACCACCACGACTCCGGACCCGACGACCACGCCGGACCCGACGACGAGCCCCACGCCCACCCCGACCCCGACGTCCACGACGCCCAGCGGGAACCCCTCCTGCACGGCGACGTACTCCGAGGGGCAGAAGTGGAGCGACCGGTTCAACGGCACGGTGACGATCCGCGCCAACACGAACATCAGCAGCTGGACGTCCTACGTCACGGTGAACTACCCGCAGAAGATCATCGCGACGTGGAACGGGTCGCCGACCTGGCCGTCGTCCAACGTCATGATCATGAAGCCGAGCGGCAACGGTGCGCTCGCCGCGGGGCAGACCGTCTCGTTCGGGTTCACCGTCCAGCACAACGGCAACTGGACCTGGCCGGGCGTCACCTGCACGGCGTCCTGATCGCCTGACACGTCCGCCGGCCGGCGCGAACCCCTCTCGCGTCGGCCGGCGCGGGGGGGGGCGGGGCCCCCGGCGGGGGCGGGCCGCGGGCCGGGC
>JAEWCA010000449.1 GCA_023390875.1 Actinomycetes bacterium | reverse complement strand
GTTCGCGCCCCCGGCCACGCGCGCGTGGAGGTAGGCGCGGGGGTCGGCGAGCCGGACGTCGCTGACGAGCAGCACGTCGGCGGCGTCGGCGAAGTCGCGCGCGTAGGGCGCGTGGCCGTCGTCGTCGTGCACGTCGCACCACACGGGCACTCCGGCCGTCCGGGCCGCCGCGAGCAGGGGCCGGGAGTGGTCGGCGAGGTCGAGGACGGCGGCGTCGATCCCGGTGAGGAGGTCGGGGGACGCGTCAGCCACGGCCGAGGGCAGCTCGAGGTAGACGGACACCCGGCCGCCGTCGTCGGCCATGAGGTTGACGTGCCGCTCGGTGCGTCCGTCGCGTGCGGGCTCGCCGCGCAGGTCGATCCGCGGGTGCACGAGCGCTTCGCGGACGAGCCCGGAGTCGGGGTCGTCGCCCAGCAGGGTGCGCAGCGTGACGTCGACGCCGAGCGCGGCGAGCGTCACCGCCTTGCCGGCGGACGTGCCGCCGAGCCCGTCGGCGTGGCCGCTCGCGAAGAGCGTGTGGCTGCGGGGCTCGGGCAGGGCGGGCAGCCGGACCAGCGTGTTCCACGCGGCGGGACCGTTGACGAGGACGCGGGGCATGCGCGCCACGGTACGGGCGTGGAGGCGCTAGTGTCAGGCGATTCCTGAAACTTGCTGCAACGATTTGCAGCCCAGAGATGGTCGGTGACGATGACGCACCTGTCCCGCACGCCCTTCCGCGCCGCGCTCGCGTTGGCGCTGGTGACCGGCTCGCTCGCCGCGTGCACGCCCGCCGACCCGGACGCCGAGCCCGCGACCGACGGCTCGGGCCACGACGTCGGAGTCGAGCTGTTCCAGTGGACGTGGGACGCGATCGCCGACGAGTGCACCGACCGCCTCGGCCCGGACGGCTACGCGTGGGTGCTCACGTCGCCGCCGCAGGAGCACGTCCTCGGCGACGCGTGGTGGACCGCGTACCAGCCGGTCAGCTACCGCGTGGAGTCGCGGCTCGGCACCCGCGAGCAGTACGCGGCGATGGTCGCGGCGTGCCACGACGCAGGCGTCGAGGTGTGGGCCGACGCCGTGGTCAACCACATGACCGGGCAGGACGTGCCGGGCACCGGCTGGGCGGGTTCGGCGTACGAGCACGACGTGTACCCCGGGCTGTACGACGACGCCGACTTCCACCACTGCGGGCTCACGCCCGACGACGACGTCCACGACTACGACGACACCGCGCAGGTGCAGACGTGCGAGCTCGTCAACCTCGCCGACCTCGCGACCGAGACCCCGCACGTGCGCGAGACGATCACCGCGTACCTCACCGACCTGCTCTCGCTGGGCGTCGACGGGTTCCGCATCGACGCCGCGAAGCACATGCCACCGGCAGACGTCGCGGCGATCGTCGCGGGGCTGCCGAAGGGCACGGGCATCGTGCAGGAGGTCATCCGCGGCGCCGGGGAGCCGATCACGCCCGAGCAGTACGCCGCGAACGGGACGGTCTTCGAGTTCGCGTGGGGGCGGGACGTGCAGGGCGTGCTGGCCGGGTCGCCGGACCTCGCGCTCGACCTCGGCACCGGTCCCGGCTACCTGCCGTCCGACGACGCCGTCGTCTTCGTCGACAACCACGACACCGAGCGCAACGGCTCGACGCTGAGCTACCGCGACGGCTCGACGTACGTGCTCGCGAACGTCCTCATGCTCGCCGGCACGTACGGCACGCCGACCGTCTACTCCGGGTACGCGTTCGAGGACTCCGACCTCGGACCCGCTCAGGACGCCGACGGCCGCGTGCTCGACGCGACGTGCGGCGACGCTCCCGGCCCGGACGCCGAGCTCGCCGACGACGACTGGGTGTGCCAGCACCGCTGGTCCGCGATCGCCGGCATGGTCGGCTGGCGCGGTGTGGTCGGCGACGCGCCGGTCGTCGACCGGTGGTCGGACGGTGACGCGCTCGCGCTCGGACGAGGCGAGCGCGGGTTCGTCGTCGTGAACGCCGGGGACGACGAGCTCGCGACGACCCTCGCGACGCACCTGCCCGACGGCAGGTACTGCGACGTCCTCGCGCCCGGCTGCGACGACGTCACCGTGCGGGACGGCAGCCTCGACGTGCGGGTGCCGCCGCACGGCGCGCGCGCCTGGGACGTCGCCGAACGCCCGTGAGCCGTCAGCGGGTCGCGGGGCTGCGGACGCCGAGCAGCGACGGCGACGCGATGCCGGCCGCCGGGTAGGCCGCGCGCGCCAGCACGAGCAGCGCGCCCGCGAGCCCGACGAACAGGCTGGTCCCGCCCGGCACCGGCAGACCGGCGGGCCACGAGAGCGGCTCGTCCCCGAGCACGTCGAGCAGGGCGACCGCGAGCTCCTGCGCCGCCCGGGTGTGCTCCGGGACGTCCCACACCTCGCCCGCGAGGAGCAGCACGTCGAGCGGGCCGCCGAGGCCGTGGCACAGCGTGAGCCCGCCGCCGAGCGCCGCGGGCCCGTGCTGCTCGCCGCGTCGGACGGAGGCGGCGAGCTCCTGGCCGCAGGCCTGCACCGCGAGCTCCGCGTCCGAGGACAGCGCCTCGACCGGCACGCCGAGGTCGACGCCCGCGGCGGCCAGCTCCAGGAGCCGGAGCCGCACCGCCCCGACGCCCGCCGCTCCGTGGCACCACAGGGCCGGGT
>JAEWCA010000432.1 GCA_023390875.1 Actinomycetes bacterium | reverse complement strand
GTGGCGACGCGCACGAGGGTGGACCGCGGTGCGAGCGTCGTCGCGTCGACCACGCGCCACGCGTCGTCCACCCACGCCTCCGCGACCGCGTGCAGGTCCATCGGGTCAAGCCCGGGCGCGTACACCCCGACGAGCCGCGCGGGCACGTCGAGCGCGCGCAGCAGCGCGACGACGAGGTGGGCGTAGTCGCGGCAGACCCCGCGCCGGGCGAGCAGCGTCCGGACGGCGCCGTCGGTCGGCAGGCTCGACCCCGGCACGTACGCGAGGCGCGAGCCGACCCACGAGCTCACGGCGGCGAGCAGGTCGACGCCCGCGAGCCCGGCGAACTCGGCGTGCGCGGTCGGGCCGAGCGAGTCCGACTCGCAGTACCGGCTCGGCCGCAGGTACCGCAGCAGGTCGACCTCGTCCGCCGCCTGCCCGGGGGCGCGCCCGCGGACCGACGCCGAGTACTCGACCACGAGCCGGCCGGGGTCGGCTCGCACCACGTGCAGCCGGGTGCCGTGGACGTCGTGCATCTCCGTCGCGCCGACCTCTCGCCCGTCGAGCGTGACCGTGAGGTGCTCGTCGGCCGCGAGCTGTGCCGAGACCGCGATCTCGAGCGCGAGCGTGGCGGAGGACGTGACGTCGAGGCTCAGGTGGGCCGACAGGTCGCGCTGCACGCGCCCATCGTGGGGGACGCGGGCCCGGCCCGCCCGGCGAGCACCGTCAGGCGGTGGTCACCAGGCCGAGCGCACGTAGTCCTTGAGGAAGCAGCCGAACAGCGGCTCACCGGCCTCGCCGCGCACGATCGGGTCGTACACGCGGGCGGCGCCGTCCACCAGGTCGAGGGGCGCGTGGAAGCCCTCCTCGGCGAGCCGGACCTTCGTCGGGTGCGGTCGCTCGTCGGTGATCCAGCCCGTGTCGACGCTCGTCATGAGGATGCCGTCCTCCGCGAGCTCGGTCGCGCTCGTGCGCGTGAGCATGTTGAGCGCGGCCTTCGCCATGTTGGTGTGCGGGTGGCCGGGGCCCTTGTAGCCGCGGGAGAACACGCCCTCCATCGCGGAGACGTTGACGACGTACGCGCGGCCCGACGCGGTCGCGCGCATCGCGTGCCGCAGCCGGCTGACCAGGATGAACGGTGCCGTCTGGTTGCACAGCTGCACCTCGAGGAGCTCCATCGGGTCGACCTCGTCGACCGTCGCGACCCAGCTGTTCGTCTCGGCCGTGTCGGGCACGAGCCCGCCCGCGTCGATCGCGGTGCCCGCCACGAGCCGGGACAGCGACGCGGCCTCGGCCGTGAGGGCGAGCTCGGCGACGCCGGCCTCGCGGACCAGGCCGAGCGACGGGCTCGTCAGCTCCGTCACCGAGCCCGCGAGCGCAGCCGGGTGCGCGGCGCTCGTGCGCCCGAACGTCGTGATCGCGGGCAGCGGGCCGTCCGGCAGCGGCTCGAGCTCGGCGTCGACGAGCTTGGAGTAGGCGCCGGGGGAGCGGCGGACCGTCTGGGCGGCGTTGTTGATGAGGATGTCCAGCGGGCCGCGCGCGGCCATGGTGTCGGCGAGCGCGACGACCTGGGCGGGGTCGCGCAGGTCGATCCCGACGATGTCGAGGCGGTCGATCCAGTCGGCGCTGTCCGGCATGGCCGCGAAGCGGCGGGCCGCGTCGCGCGGGAACCGGGTCGTGATGGTCGTCTCGGCCCCGTCGCGCAGCAGGCGCAGCGCGATGTACATGCCGATCTTGGCGCGCCCGCCGGTGAGCAGCGCGCGCTTGCCGGTGAGGTCCGTGCGGGCGTCGCGCTTCGCGTGGTTCAGCGCCGCGCACGTCGGGCAGAGCTGGTGGTAGAACGCGTCGACCTGGACGTACGGCTCCTTGCAGATGTAGCAGGGCCGCGCCTTGAGCAGCGTGCCGGCCGTCGCGCCCTGCACCGACGAGACCAGCGGGATGCCGTTCGTCTCGTCGTCGATGCGGCCCGGGCTGCCCGTCGCGGTCGCGTGGATCACGGCCTGGTCGGCGGCGTTGATCGCGTCGCGCCGCTCGGCCCGGCGCTGCTTCTTCGCGGCCTTGAACAGCGCGGACGTGGCCCGGCGGCCGAGCGCGAGGTGCGGGTGGTCCGACGGCAGGCGGCTGATCTGGTCCGCGACGCGCAGGAACACCTCGAGCTCCGCGGGGTCCACCCCGCCGGGCACGGCGGGACCCACGGCGGGCTCGGTCGCAGGGGCGGTGCTGGGCGCGGTCATGGGAGTGTCCTCGGTCGTCGTCGGGGGAGCCGACGAGCGAGGTGGCACGGGAGCCGGGCGCCGCAGGCGCGGCCATCCTACCGGGGGTCCCGCACGGCACCGTGGGACCTGCGGCCCGTGATGTCCCGCTCGTCCTGTTCGTCACGGGCTGCGCTGCTACGTTCGGGATCGCGAGCCCCGCCGGTGACGGCAGCCAGGCCGGCCCCCGGAGGACGGACCAAGGAGCCAAGGTGAGCGAGACGTCAGACCGCACGAACCCGTTCGGGCCCATCCACGGGCGCGCCAGCTTCCGGACGCACTTCGACCGGGCGAGGTTCCCCGAGGACGGGCTCAGCCCCGACGAGACCTACGAGCTGCTGCACACCGGGCTCATGCTCGACGGGCGCGAGACGCTCAACCTGGCGTCGTTCGTGACGACCTGGATGGAGCCGCAGGCCGAGGCGCTCATCCACGACTCGCTGCGCAAGAACCACATCGACCACGAGGAGTACCCCGCCGCGTCGCTCGTCGAGGAGGCGTGCGTGCACATGCTCGGCGACCTGTTCAACGCCCCCGACCCCGCGGCGGTGGTGGGCGTCGCGACGATCGGGTCGTCCGAGGCGATCATGCTCGGCCTGCTCGCGCACAAGCGGGCCTGGCGCGAGCGCCGGGTCGCGGCGGGGCTGCCCGCGGACCGGCCGAACGTCGTGTTCGGGGCCGAGACGCACGTGGTGTGGGACAAGTTCGCGAACTACTTCGACGTCGAGATGCGCAAGATCCCGATGAAGCCGGACCGGTTCGTGCTCGGGGCCGACGACGTCGAGGCGCACGTCGACGAGAACACGATCGCGGTCGGCGCGGTCCTGGGCACCACGCACATCGGTGAGGCCGACCCGATCGAGGAGATCAACGATCTGCTCGTCCGGATCAAGGCCGAGAAGGGCTGGGACGTCCCCTTGCACGTCGACGGCGCGAGCGGTGCGTTCGTCGCCCCGTTCGCCGAGCCCGACCTGCGCTGGGACTTCCGGCTCGAGCAGGTCGCGTCGATCAACGCGTCGGGCCACAAGTACGGGCTCGTGTACCCGGGCGTCGGGTGGCTGGTGTTCCGGGACGCCTCCAAGCTCCCTGAGGACCTCGTGTTCAGCGTCAACTACCTCGGCGGCGCGCAGCCCACGTACACGTTCAACTTCTCGCGCGGGTCGGCCATGATCCAGGCGCAGATGTACAACTTCCTGCGGCTGGGCAGGTCGGGGTACACGGCGATCGTCGAGACGATGCTCGCGAACGCCCGGCACCTCAACGAGGCGCTCGAGGCGTCCGGGCGGTTCGAGATCCTCAACCCCGGGCTCGCGGAGCCGGTCGTCACGTTCACCATCAAGGGCGACCCGGGCTTCGACGTCTACCACCTGTCGTCGCGGCTGCGGGAGAACGGCTGGATCGTGCCCGCGTACAGCCTGCCGCCCGACGCCGACGCCGTGCACCTCATGCGCGTCGTGGTCCGGCTCGACCTGAGCCGGCAGATGATCGACATGCTGCTGCGTGACCTGGACCAGGCGTGGGACGCGCTCGTCGCGGAGCAGCCGGTGCAGCGCGTCACGACCAAGCCCGACGTGTGGACGTCGCCTGACAGGGCCGCCGCGCACAGCAAGGCCCGCACCGGTCTGGGGCAGTGACGGCAGGGGAGGCCACGCCGGGCGACCCGCCGGACGTCGGGCCGCTGCCCGACCTCCCGGAGGGGTGGACCGCGGTCCGGACGCGAGGTCCGGGGCCGTTCGTGACCCACGCGGTGCTCGAGCGACCCGACGGGGTGCAGGTCGAGTGGACGTCCCGACGGCACCGCAAGCGGCTCGGTCTGCGCACGCCGGGTGCGGCGGCCGCCGGAGGCGGCGCGTCGGCGTCGTCCTGGTGGATCGGCGCGCTGTTCGCGATCGGGTCGGTGTGCTTCGCGCTGGGGTCGCTCCCGGTCTTCTTCGACGCGGTCCCCGCACGCGCCGTCGGGTGGACGTTCTTCGTCGGGTCGGTCTTCTTCACCAGCGCGGCGTACCTGCAGTACGACGAGGCCGCGCACGCCCCCGCCGACGTCGTGACGCCGGGGCGACGGCCCTGGCGGCTCGCGTCGTTGCTGCACTGGCACCCGCGCCGCATCGACGCGTGGGCGGCGACCGTCCAGCTCGTGGGGACGCTGTTCTTCAACGTCAGCACGTTCGCGGTGACCCGGGCCGACCTGGCCGTCGACCAGGAACGGCACCTCGTGTGGGCGCCCGACGTGCTGGGGTCGGTGTGCTTCCTGGTGGCGAGCTGGCTGGCGTACTCGGAGGTCAACCGGGGCGTGCTGCCGCGACCGGACCGGTCGGTGGGGTGGTGGATCGCCGGGGTGAACCTCGCCGGGTCGGTGCTGTTCGGGGCCGCGGCGGTCGGCGCGCGGTACCTGCGGTCGACCGGCGAGCTCGCGAACGTGGCGCTGGTGAACGCGGGGACGTTCCTGGGCGCGGTCGGGTTCCTGGTGGGAGCGGTGCTGCTGCCGGTGGAGTCGGCGCGCGACCGGGCGGCGGGCTGAGCGGTCCCTGGCGTGCGCGCGGGCGGGGCGCGGCGTGACGCGGACGGCGCACGGCCCGCG
>JAEWCA010000425.1 GCA_023390875.1 Actinomycetes bacterium | reverse complement strand
GACGAGCACGCCGCCCGTCGGCGTACCCAGGCGTGGACCGGCACCGACCGGCAGGTCCGCGGCCGCATCATGGCGCTGCTGCGCGAGTCCCCGACCGCCGTGCCCGCCGAGGCCGTTGACACCGTGTGGCCGGACACCGCCCAGCGCGAGCGCTGTCTCGACGCGCTGGTCGCCGACGGCCTCGTCACGCGCGACGACGCCGAGCCGCCGACGTACCGGCTCCCCCGCTGACGCGCTCGTGCGCACGGCAGGATGCGGGGATGCGCCTGTTCAGCACGCCGTCGCGGACCATCGACGCGTTCGCGTCCACCGGTGTCCGGATGGACTTCCTCCCGCCGCTCACGGACGCCGCGACCACCTCGGTGAACGTCGCGCACGTCGCCGCAGGCGGGACGCTCGGCCGGCACCCGGCGGTCCGGCGGCAGGTGTTCGCGGTGGTCGCCGGCACCGGTGAGGTCCAGGTCGACGACGGCCCGCGCGTGCCCGTGTCGGCCGGCACCCTCGTCGTCTGGGAACCCGGTGAGACCCACCAGACGTGGGCGACGACAGACCTCACGGCGGTCGTCGTCGAGACGTCGGGCGACCTGGACCTGAGCCCGCACTTCGCCGAGCTCCACCCGTGACCGGGGCGTGGGTCAGAGCTCGACGAGCATGCGGGTGTTGCCCAGGGTGTTCGGCTTGACGCGCGCGAGATCGAGGAACTCGGCGACCCCGTCGTCGTGCGAGCGCAGCAGCTCCGCGTAGATCTCGGGCGTCACGGGTGTGCCCTCGATGACGTCGAACCCGTGCGACGTGAAGAACGCGACCTCGAACGTCAGGCAGAACACCCGCCGCAGGCCCAGCTCTCGGGCCCGGTCGAGGAGCGCCACGAGCAGCAGGTGCCCGACCCGCTGTCCGCGGTACGCGGGGTCGACCGCGAGCGTGCGGATCTCGGCGAGGTCGTCCCACATGATGTGCAGCGCCCCGCACCCGACCACCGTGCCGTCGTCGTCGACCGCGACGAGGAACTCCTGGACGGCCTCGTAGTACCCGACCCACTCCTTGGCGAGCAGGATCCGCTGCTCGGCGTACGGCTGCACGAGACCGCGGATGGCCCGCACGTCCGCGGGCACCGCCGACCGAACCTGGATGCTCATGCACCCAATGTAATAGTCACTCACGCCAGGACGGGCACGTTCTCCTCCTCGTCACCCTCGCCGGCGGCGCCGGCGGCGGCCGTCGCGGGCGCGACGTCGGTGAGCGCCCATGCCTCCTCGGCGACGGTCCGCGGCCAGACGAGCGCCGCGACCAGGTACGACACGAGCGACGCGACGGCGGCGTACATCGTGGGCCAGCCGTCGAACGTCGCGCCGATCCAGGTGTTCTCGATGTAGAGCACGTCGTTCGGCACGCCGTAGATCGTGGGCGTCAGGACGAAGAGGCCGAGCCGCACGGTCAGGCCCACGACCATCGCGGCGACGGCTGCCCGCGTCCCGCCGCGCTTCCAGAACAGCCCGAGGAGGAACGGCACCACGAGCCCGGCGAGCATGAGGTCGAACGCGAGGGTGAGCAGGATGCCGGTCTGGGCCACCTCGAGCGCGACGAAGACGCCGATCGCGACGATCGGGAGCATCGCGACACGGGTCCACCGCAGCAGCGGGTCCTTCACGCCGGGCTCGTCGACGATGCGGCGCACCCCGAAGATGTTCCGCACCGCGACCGCGGACGTCGCGAGGATCGCGCCCGACGCCGTCGAGAACGACGCGGCGACGATGCCCGACAGCACCAGGATCGTCAGGCCGGTCGGCGCGTAGTCGTCGAGCAGCGTGAACAGCACGGGCCCGTCGTCGGGGCTCAGCCCGAGGGTCGTCGCGGCGGTGAGGGCGATGAGGCCGTACGCGACGCCGACGAAGGCGGTGCCCGCTGACGCGCTGAAGCACGCCCGGCGGGCGATCTGCGGGTTCCGCGCGGCGAAGATCCGCTGCATGAAGTCGATCGCGACGATGTCGCCGATGCCGAGCGCGATGAGCGTCGCCCAGTTGATCGGTGCACCGGCGTCCGTCGAGGTGAGCTGCTCGAGGTCGAACGGACCCGTGCCCGGCGCGATGTGGAACCCGATCGTCGAGCCGACCCACCACAGCATCCCGACGGTCGCCACGCCCGTGATGGTGATCTGGATGGCGGCCGTGTACGCGTCGGAGAACATCCCGCCGCCCACCGTGTACGCCAGGACGAGGACGACCGAGATGACGACCCCGACCCAGTAGTCGATACCGAGGAACCGCTCGAGGAGGAACCCGCAGGCCACGAGGTTGCCGGCCATGAGGATCGCGAACGCGAAGATCATCAGCACCGACGCCGCGATCTCGACGCCTCGCCCGTAGCGCACCCTGTAGAAGTCGCCGAGCGTGAACAGCCCCATCCGGTTCATCGGCTTGGCGAGGAACAGCCCCGTGAGCAGCAGGCAGATCGCGAGCCCGATCGCGAGCGACGCGCCCGCCCAGAACCCGAACGACGCGGTGAGGTCGGTGTTGCCGACGGTCGCGTTCGAGTCGACGGCCGCGGCCATGAGCGAGGCCGCGACGAGCGGCACGCCGAGCCTGCGCCCGGCGACGAGGTAGTTCGCGCTGTCGCCGTCGACCTTGCGCGCGACGACGATGCCGACGAGCACGACGGCGAGGACGGAGAGCCCGACTCCGGCGATGATCATGGTCGCTCCGGGGTGCTGGGCCGCGTCGGGGGGCTCCGAGGCGGCAGGTCAGGACGAGCCGTCGGAGTTTCTGTCGTCCGACAGGTTCATTGACCACCCGACCTGTGTCGGGCCCGCTGCACCGGTGCAACGCCTGTGTTAAATCACCGACCGCCGCCGCGCGAGGTCAGACGAGCGCGGCGGCTGCCGTCCGGGCGGCGGCGATCCGCCCCTCGTCGCACCCGAGCAGCCGCAGCACCCCGTCGGCGACGGCGTCGGCCACCGCGACGGGGTCGAGCGACGCCGAGTCGCGCCGCCGCAGGATCACCGACTCGACGAGCCCGAGCACGAGCGGTCCGCGCTCGGCGCCCGACCCGTCGGCCACGACGGCCGCGGCGAGCTCGTCGTACCGCGCCCGCAGCCGGTCGCGCTGGGCGTGGAACTCGGCGAACTGCTCGCCGGCGACCTCGGGCAGCACGTACAGCGCCCCGAGGTTGAGCGGGCCGGACGTGAGCAGCCGGACGTCGGCGTGCGCGAGCGCCCAGAGCCGCGCGGCCGCCCCCTCGGCGCCCGAGGCCAGGGCGTCCGCGAGCTCGACGGAGGGGCGGACGGTGCCGAGCAGCAGCTCGAGCAGGATCGCGTCCTTGCCGGCGAAGTGGTGGTAGATCGACGCCTGCCGGACGCCGGCGCGCTCGGCGACGGACCGGGTGCTGGTGGACGTGAACCCGACGGTGCAGAACAGGGCGGCGGCGGCGTCGAGCACGTCCTGGCGCGTGTCGCGCTCGCCGTGCGGGTCGCCGCTCGCGCGCGGTCGACCGGGTCTGCGAGCCATGGCCCGCCGAACGTATCACCGCCTGGTCAGGGCGCCGTAACGAGAGGTTTACACACCGGTGACCGGGTCGGAACGGCGCCTGGGCACGCTTTTTCTGTCAGACGACAGAAACGTCCCGCACGGACCAGGAGCGGACATGACCACGACGACCGGCCCGACCACCGGCACCGCCACAGGCACCGCCACCACGGCGGGCGCCAAGGCCCACGCCCGTGCGCAGGAGGCCGCCCACCGCGGCCGGGTCACCGCCATGCCGACGGTGCCCGCGAGCGCCTGGCCCGACCTCCCGCAGGGCGTCGCCCGCAAGGACCTCGTGCACGCCGAGGTCGTCGCGGGCGGCGGCTACACGCACCTCGTCGTGGCCCGCGGCACGCCCCTCCGGCGCACCCA
>JAEWCA010000415.1 GCA_023390875.1 Actinomycetes bacterium | reverse complement strand
CCGCCACCCTCGGCGCGTGCGCCGCCGACACGTCGGGCTCGTCGTCCGCCTCGCAGGAGGCGACCGGCCCCCGCCCGACCGCGGGCGACCAGCTGCGCCTGGTCCTGTCCCGGCAGCTCACGAGCGTCAACCCGCACAAGGGCGGCTCGCCCGACAGCCAGGGTGCGGTCGTCGGATCGGTGTACGAGGCGCTGACCGCGATCTCGCCGAAGACCGAGGTCGTGCCGTCGCTCGCGACGTCGTGGACCCAGCTCTCCGACCTGGAGTGGTCGTTCACGATCCGCACGGACGCGGTGTTCTCCGACGGCACGCCGCTCACCGCGGACACGATCGTGTGGAACTTCCAGCAGCTCCTCGACCCGAACTACAAGGGGACGACGGGTGCCCCGCTGCGCAAGTTCGTCGGCTCCGTGACGTCGCCCGACCCGACGACGATCCTGTTCCACCTCACGGCGCCCGCGATCGACCTGCCCGGCCGGCTGTGGAACGCGTACATCGTCGACCCGACGTTCGCGCAGTCCCACAACATCGACACCGAGTCGCTCGGCAGCGGCCCGTACAAGATCGACCAGCTCGACCTCGAGAACGGCGCGACCCTCTCGCTCAACCCGCACTACGCCGGCAAGAAGCCGCAGTTCAGCAGCGTGAAGTACACGGTGCTCGCGTCCGAGGCGCAGCGCGTCGCGGCGATCCAGGCGGGTGAGGCGGACATCGTCCTCAACGTCGAGCCGCTCAGCCTCGACGCGTTCGAGGACTCGACGACGTACGACACGATCCTCGGCGTCGGGCCGCAGCCGCTCGTGCTCGCGATCAACGAGGAGAAGACCGGCACCCCCCTCGCCGACGTCCGCGTGCGGCAGGCGCTCAACTACGCCACCGACAAGAAGACGATCATCCACGGCCTGTTCAAGGACGCCGTCGAGCCGCTGCCCGGGCAGGTGCTCTTCGAGCCGTACCAGCAGGAGGACCCGGACGTGAAGGCGTACCCGTACGACCCGAAGAAGGCCAAGCAGCTGCTCACGGACGCCGGCTACGCCGACGGGTTCAGCCTCGAGGTCGACGTGCCGTCCGGCACGTACGTGTCGGCGGACCTCGCGACGCAGGCGATCGCTGCCCAGTGGGCGCAGATCGGCGTGAAGCTCACGATCACGCAGACGCCGTTCCCGGCGTGGCTGGACCGCCAGTACGGCGACAGCCAGAAGGGCGCCGACCTCGTCTACATCATGTGGGGCGGCCAGTACCGCGACGGGTTCCAGCTGTTCGACCCGTTCACGAGCGACCACATCCAGAGCGACGTCGTCGCCCCGACGTTCGACGACCTCGTGCGGCGCCTGCAGGGCGCGACCGACAAGAAGGCGCAGCGGGTGCTCGTCGACGAGGCCGTGCAGAACTACTACGACGAGGCGCACACGATCTTCCTGTACCCGTCGCCGTTCACGGCCGTGATCTCCCGCGCCGTGACGTGGGAGCCGCGCCCGTCCCGCTACCTCTACGCGCAGGAGGTCGGACGCGCGTGACCCTGCCCACCACTCTGATGCGGAGGACCCGATGACCCAGCGACAGCTCTTCCTCGGCGGCTACGTGCTGTTCCCCGGCGGCCACTTCGCCGGCGCGTGGCGCCACCCCTACTCGACGCGGGACTGGCTCGGCCCGCAGACGTTCCACGACCTCGCGCGCACGCTCGAGGCCGCCAAGTTCGACCTCGCGTTCATCCCGGAGACGGTGAGCTTCCGGGCCGGGTTCGCCCGGCACGGGCTCAGCAACGCGATCAAGCACGACCCCGCGCAGATCGCGGCGCAGATCGCGGCCGTCACGACGCACCTCGGTGTCGGCGTGACGCTGTCGACGAGCTTCAACCCTCCGTACAACCTGGCCCGCACGCTCGCGAGCCTCGACCACCTGTCGGGCGGCCGGGTCGCGTGGAACGTCATCCAGTCGAACGGGCCGGCCAACTACGCGAACTTCCCGGAGGTCGAGCAGCTCGACCGCGACCAGCTGTACGACCGCGGCGACGAGGTCGTCGAGGCCGTCACGGCCCTGTGGGACTCGTGGGGCGCCGACGCGCTCGTGGCGGACCAGCAGACCGGGCTGTTCGCGGACCCGGCTCGCATCACCGTCCCGGACTACAAGGGCACCTACGTCGCGACGCGCGGCCCGCTCAACCTGCCGCCCACGCCGCAGCAGCGGCCCGTCATCATCCAGGCGGGCGACTCGCCGCGCGGCCGTGCGTTCGGCGCCCGGTGGGGCGAGGTGATCTTCGCGATCGAGCGGACCCAGGCGGACCTGCAGGCGAAGAAGGACGACCTGCGGGCCAAGGCCCGTGCGGTCGGTCGCGACCCGGAGAAGATCAAGCTGTTCGCGGCCGTGCAGCCGATCATCGGCGAGACCACCGAGATCGCCCGTGCGCGTCGCGACCACCTGCGGACGCTCGTCACGCCCGAGGCCGGCGTCGAGTTCTTCAGCCAGTTCTCCCGGCTGGACCTCGGTGACGTCGCGCTCGACGAGCCGTACGCCAAGGTGCTCGAGGAGCGCGCGACGCAGGGCCAGGCCGAGGGCCGGGCCGTGGTGGCGCTCAACGAGCTGCTCGGGTCTCGCCTGACGACGGCGACGATCGCCGAGGCCGCGATCGAGTTCTCGACGAGCGAGCTCACGCCGCAGCTCGTCGGGACCGGCGTCGAGGTCGCTGACCAGCTCGTCGAGCTGTTCCTCTCCGGTGCGGCCGACGGGTTCCTCGTCACGCCGACGCACTTCCCGGGCTCGTTCGACGAGTTCGGACGGGCGGTCGTGCCGCACCTGCAGCGGCTCGGCGTCTACAAGACCGAGTACGCGGGCACCACGCTCCGCGGCAACCTGGGGGTCTGATGACGACCACCACGGACGAGGAGCTGCTCCTGCGCTCGCGCAGCGGCAACCTCCTCGCGGCTACGTTCACACCGGGCACGGGCGACAGCGTCGTGGTGCTGTCGCACGGGTTCCTCTCGGACCGTCGCGCAGGCGGCCGGTACGACCGGCTGGCCGCCGAGTACGCCGCGCTCGGGCACGCGGTGCTGCGGTACGACTTCAGCGGCTTCGGCGAGTCGGAGGGCGACGTCGTCGACGGCGACCACCTGCTCGACGACCTGTGGACGGTGCTCGACCACCTGGACGCGCTCGGGTATGCCCGCCAGGTGCTGCACGGGCACAGCCTCGGGTCGGCGGTGTCGCTGCGCGTCGCGCCCGAACGGCCCGCGGTCGTCACGCTCGTGCTCACGGGTGCGCTCACCGGCTCGGGGTCCGGGAACACGCCGTACCCGTTCCTCACCCCCGAGCAGGTCGAGGCATGGCACCGCGACGACGACGTGCACCTGCCGGTGACGACCCCGGGAGCGCGCACGCACGTCACCGTGTCGCGGCTGCGTCCGAAGGTCGGCGCGACGGGCACCCAGGAGGAGCTGCTCGGCGCGCTGCGCGTGCCCGTGCTCGTCGTGCACGGCGACCAGGGCTCCGAGACGCGGCTGGCGGCGACCACCGTGGCGGGTGCGCACCTGCTCCCGCCCGGTTCGCGGGTGGAGGTGGTCGCGGGCGCCGAGCACACGTTCGTCGACCACCAGGACGAGGTCGCTGCACTCGCGACGGCCTGGGTCCGGCAGTGGGTGCCGACGACCTGACAGCGGGCACGACGAAGGGGCGGGCCCGTCGGTCCCGCCCCTTCCTGCGTGCCCGATCAGACGTGCGCGGCAGTCCTGTGCGTGAGCGGCGCCCGCAGGCCCAGGTGCTCCCGCAGGGTCGTGCCGGTGTACTCCGTCCGGTAAGCGCCGCGCTCCTGCAGCGCCGGCACGAGCAGGTCGACGACGTCGTCCAGCCCGCTCGTCACCAGCCACGGCGTGATGTTGAACCCGTCGGACGCCCCGTGCCTGACCCACCGCACGAGCTTGTCCGCGACCGTCTGGGGCGACCCGACGAACCCGCGTTCGCGCTCCTGCGCGATGACGAGCTGCCGGATCGTCAGGTGCTCGGCCTCGGCCCGCGCACGCCACGCCTGCGCGATCTCGTGCGGCCGCTTGCCGCGCCGCGGTGAGCCGCGCGTCTCGCCGATGATCTCGATGACCGGGTCGTGCGCGGGCAGCGGGCCGTCGGGGTCGTAGTGCGACAGGTCCTCGCCCCAGACCTGCCCGAGCAGCGACAGGGCCGTCGCGGGCGTGACCTGCTGCTCCTTGACCCAGCGGGCCTTGTCGCGGGCCTCGGCGTCGGTCGCGGCGAGCACGAACTGCGTGCCCGGCAGGATCTTGAGGTCGTCCTCCGGGCGGCCCGCTGCGACGGTCCGGGCGCGGACGTCGGTCGCGAACGCGAGCGCGTCGTCGAAGTCGGTGCCGTGCGCCGAGAAGATGACCTCGGCGTGCCGGGCGGCGAAGTCACGGCCGTCAGGCGAGTCGCCCGCCTGGAAGAGCACCGGGTGGCCCTGCGCGCTGCGGGGGACGGTCGGAGTGACCTCGACGTCGAGCGTGTCACCCGTAGCGCGGACGGGCTCGGAGGCGTCCCAGCCGTCCCAGATCGCCTGCGCCGCTTGCACGAACTCGGCAGCGCGCGTGTAACGCTGCGAGTGGTCGAGCCACCCGCCGCGGCGGAAGTTCTCGCCGGTCCACGCGTTGTCGGTCGTGACGATGTTCCACGCCGCACGGCCGCCCGAGAGGATGTCGAGGCTGGACAGCCGGCGGGCCAGGTCGGCCGGGTCGTTGTACGTGACGTTCTGCGTCGCCACGAGGCCGATGTGCGACGTGACCGCCGCGAGGGCCGCGAGCTGCGTGATCGCGTCGGGCCGGCCGACGACGTCGAGGTCGTGCAGCCGGCCGTTCTGCTCGCGCAGCCGCAGGCCCTCACCGAGGAAGAACGCGTCGAACAGGCCGCGCTCGGCGGTCTGCACCACGCGGCGGAACGTCTCGAAGTCGGTCTGCGACCCGCTCACGGGGTCGGACCAGATGGTCGTGTGGTTGACGCCCTGGAAGAAGACGCCGAGGTGGACGTGCGCGTCCGGGCGGGGCACGTCGGGGGTGTCGGGCACGGGAGCTCCTCAGACGGTCGCCGCGGCGGCGACGTGACGGTTCGTGGGTCGGGGCAGGCCGAGCGTGTCGCGCAGCGTCGCCCCGGGCCGGGGTGTCGGGACGGCGCGGGCGACGCGGAGGGCGGGGAGCACGTCGCGGACCAGCACGGGCAGGTCCACGTCGAGCTCGGACGGCAGGAGGCGGACGCCGTCGACGACGCCGCGCAGGCCGAGCAGCACCTCGACGAGCTCGGCGGCCGACCCGGTCCAGGTCGCGGGGACAGGGGCACCGGCGAGACCGTCGAGCTCGGCCCGGCGGTCGGCGCCGAGCCGCCCGGCGGCGTCGAGGGTGACGGCGAGGTCGAGGACGACGAGCGCCGCGCCGTCCTCACGCGCGCGGCCGGCGCCGTCGGCCGTGCCCACGATCGCGACGTCGAGGAGACCGCCCGGGACCGTGCCCGCGCGGCCGACGATCACGAGCTGCCCCTGCGGGCTGCGCGGCACGATCGACGGCCCCTTCACGCTGAACGGCGCCCGGACCCCGTCGGCGGTGCCGCGCGACGACGGACCGGCGGGCAGCCCGTCGCCGCCGCTCGTGAAGTCCACGTAGTGCAGCCTTTCGCGGTCGATGTACCGGCCGGTCGCGGTGTCCCGGACGACGGCGTCGTCCTCCCACGAGTCCCACAGGTCCCGCACGACGGTCACGACGTCCGCGGTCTCGTCGAGCAGGTCCTGACCTGCGGCGACGGGCCGGTCGAGCGTCCGGCGGGCACCCGGGGTGTCGCCGGACCCGACGAACCAGCCGCCGCGACCGAGGCTCGCGTGGTCGAGGGCCTGGAGCTGGCTCGCGACGTGGAACGGCTCGGTCACGGCGGGGTGCACGAGCGGCACCAGGCCGATCCGGGACGTGAGCGGCGCGACGTACGCGGCCCTCGTCACGGCGTCGAGCCGGCCGGCCGGCCCGTCGGCGGGCGGGACGAGCGAGTCGTCGAACGTCACGAACGTCACGCCGGCGTTCTC
>JAEWCA010000384.1 GCA_023390875.1 Actinomycetes bacterium | reverse complement strand
CCCCCCCCCCCCCCCCCACCCCCCCCCCACCCCCCAACGGCGGCGGCGGCGCCTGCCGAGGGCCGGGGGCGGCAGCCGGGGGGCGACCCGGCTGCCACCCGGGCCGGTGTCGCGAGCGGGTCAGAGGCCCTGGGCGAGGCGCCAGTACGCCTGGTTCCAGCGGACCTGCTCGCGGAACGCGCGGCGGGTGGTCGACTCGTCGATGACCAGCAGCTCGGTGCGGGCGATCTCGGCGAAGTCCTCGAACGCCTCGACGCCGACGGCCGTGGTGAGCACCGTGTGGTGCGCTCCCCCGGCGGTCAGCCACGCCTCGGCGGACGTGCGGAAGTCGGGGCGCGGCTGCCAGACAGCCCGGGCGACGGGCAGGTTCGGCAGGGCGGCGGTCGGCGGCACGACGTCGACGACGTTCGCGGTGAGCCGGAACCGGTCGCGCATGTCGGCGAGCGAGACGACGACGCCGACGCCCGGGTCCGTGTCGAAGACCAGGCGGACGGGGTCCTCGCGGTCGCCGATGCCGAGCGGGTGGATCTCGAGGGCGGGCTTCGACGTGGTGAGCGTCGGGCAGATCTCGAGCATGTGCGCGCCGAGGATCCGCTCGTCGCCGGGCGTCAGGTCGTAGGTGTAGTCCTCCATGAGCGACGCGCCGCCGGGCAGCCCCTCGCCCATGACCTTCGCGGCCCGCACGAGCACGGCGGTCTTCCAGTCGCCCTCGGCACCGAAGCCGTAACCGTCGGCCATGAGCCGCTGGACGGCGAGGCCGGGGAGCTGGCGCAGGCCGCCGAGGTCCTCGAAGTTCGTCGTGAAGGCCTTGGCGCCCACCGACTCGAGGAACGTCCGCAGGGCGATCTCCTGCCGCGCGCCGTACCGGAGCGACTCGTGGCGGTCGCCGCCCCGGCGCAGCGACGGCACGACGTCGTACAGGTCCTCGTACTCGGCGACGAGCGCGTCGACCGCAGCGTCGTCGACCGCCTCGACGGCCGCGACCAGGTCGTTCACGCCCCACGTGTTGACGGAGACGCCGAACCGCAGCTCGGCCTCGGTCTTGTCGCCCTCGGTGACGGCGACGTTGCGCATGTTGTCGCCGAACCGTGCGAGCACGAGCTCGTGGGTCGCGGCCCAGCCGGCGCACGCGCGGACCCACGTGCCGATGGACGCGGTGACGGCCGGGTTGGAGGCGTGGCCGACGACGGTCTTGCGGGACGTGCCGAGCCGCGTCGCGACGTAGCCGAACTCGCGGTCGCCGTGGGCGGCCTGGTTGAGGTTCATGAAGTCCATGTCGATGCTGTCCCAGGGCAGCTCGACGTCGGCCTGCGTGTGCAGGTGCAGCAGCGGCGTGCGCAGCGCGTCCAGGCCGGCGATCCACATCTTGGCCGGGGAGAACGTGTGCATCCACACGATCACGCCGATCACGGAGTCGTCCGAGTTCGCGTCGAGCGCGGCACGGCGGATCGCGGCGGAGTCCTTGAGGACCGGCTTCCAGACGACCTTCGCGGGGATGTCGTCCGAGGCGTCGAGCAGGCGCGCGACCTCCTGGGACTGCTCCGCGACCTGGCGCAGGGTGTCCTCGCCGTACAGCCCCTGGCTGCCGGTGAGGAACCAGATCTCGCGGTCGGCGTAGGGCTTGGTCATCGGGTGGGCTCCTGGTTCTGGCCGTAGACGTTCTGGTAGCGGGCGTACAGCGAGTCGACGTGCGTGGGGTCGATGGGCAGCGGGTCGCCGAGCTGGCGGGAGATGTGCACCGTGCGGGCGACCTCCTCGACCATGACGGCGGCCTTGACGGCGGCCTTCGCGTCCCGGCCGATGGTGAACGGCCCGTGGTTGCGCATCAGCACCGCCGGGCTGCGCGACTCGCGGAGGGTCTCGACGATGCCCCGACCGATGGAGTCGTCGCCGATGAGGGCGAACGGGCCGATCGGGATGTCGCCGCCGAACTCGTCGGCCATCATCGTGAGCACGCACGGGACGGGCTCGGCGCGGGCGGCCCAGGCGGTCGCGTACGTCGAGTGCGTGTGCACGACGCCCCCGACCTCGGGCATGTGCCGGTAGACGTACGCGTGCGCGGCGGTGTCCGACGAGGGCGAGCGCGTGCCGTCGACGAGCGTGCCGTCGAGGTCGCAGACCACCATCGACTCGGGCGTGAGCTCGTCGTACGTGACGCCGGACGGCTTGATGACGAACAGGTCGTCGCCCCCGTCGACGGGCACGCGCTGCGACACGTTGCCCGCAGTCCACACCACGAGGCCCCAACGGGGCAGCTCGGCGTGCAGTCGCGCGACGACCTCCCGGGTGCTCGCGACGGCGTCCCGCACGGTGGCCGGGTAGTCGTCCAGCGTCGTCGTCATCGGCTCTCGTCTCTCTTGTCTCTCTCGTCCTGTGGTGGTGCTCAGAGTGCGTCGGTCGCGGCCTGCTCGACCGCGAGCCCGGCGGTGTACCGCTCGAGCCACGCCGTGAAGCCGGCGACGTCGGCCGCGTCGGGCTCCTCGACGTCGAGCGTCGTGCCGCCGAACACCTGCGTCGCGAGGTGCTCGCCGAGATCCGTGCCGCCGGCCCCGAGGTACGCGGCGAGCAGCGCGATGCCCCACGCGCCGCCCTCCCCCGC
>JAEWCA010000360.1 GCA_023390875.1 Actinomycetes bacterium | reverse complement strand
CCGCCGCCCCCCGGGGCGGCCCCCCGGGCGCCCCCCCCCCCCCGCGAACCTCGGCCGGTCGGTCCGCTGGATCCTCGTCGGCCTGCCCTCGTCGTCGGGCAGCACCGTCGCGCAGCCCACCGCGTCGCGCGCGACGGCGTCCGCCCTGGAGGCCGCGTCGTCCGAGGCCCGCGCGCTGGGCGACGACTTCGTGTCGACCGAGCACCTGCTGCTCGGCCTCGCCGCCGGCCAGTCCGGCGTCGCCGACGCGCTCCGGTCCGCCGGTGCGTCGCGCGAGGCCCTGCTCGCGGCCCTGCCGAACGTGCGCGGCTCGGCCCGCGTCACGTCCCCGAACCCCGAGGGCACGTTCAAGGCGCTCGAGCAGTACGGCATGGACCTCACGCAGCGCGCCCGCGACGGCAAGCTCGACCCCGTGATCGGCCGGGACGCCGAGATCCGTCGCGTCGTGCAGGTGCTGTCGCGCCGCACCAAGAACAACCCCGTGCTCATCGGCGAGCCCGGCGTCGGCAAGACCGCCGTCGTCGAGGGACTGGCCCAGCGGATCGTCGCCGGTGACGTCCCCGAGTCGCTGCGCGGCAAGCGGCTCGTCGCGCTCGACCTCGCGGCCATGGTCGCGGGCGCCAAGTACCGCGGCGAGTTCGAGGAGCGGCGCAAGGCCGTGCTCGCCGAGATCACCGGCGCCGAGGGCGAGGTCGTCACGTTCATCGACGAGCTGCACACCGTCGTCGGTGCGGGCGGCGGCGCCGAGGGCGCGATGGACGCGGGCAACATGCTCAAGCCGATGCTGGCCCGTGGTGAGCTGCGCCTCGTCGGCGCGACCACGCTCGACGAGTACCGCGAGCGCATCGAGAAGGACCCCGCCCTGGAGCGCCGGTTCCAGCAGGTGTTCGTCGGGGAGCCGTCCGTCGAGGACACCGTCGCGATCCTGCGCGGGCTCAAGGAGCGGTACGAGGCCCACCACAAGGTGACGATCGCCGACTCCGCGCTCGTCGCCGCCGCGACCCTGTCCGACCGGTACATCACGGGCCGGCAGCTGCCCGACAAGGCCATCGACCTCGTCGACGAGGCCGCGTCCCGGCTGCGCATGGAGCTCGACTCGTCGCCCGTCGAGATCGACGCCCTGCGCCGCGCCGTCACGCGGCTCGAGATGGAGGAGGTCGTGCTGTCCGAGTCCGACGAGGAGGCGTCGCGCGAGCGGCTCGAGCGGCTGCGGGCCGACCTGGCCGACCGGCGCGAGGAGCTCGCGTCGCTCACCGCCCGGTGGGAGAAGGAGAAGGCCGGCCACAACCTCGTCGGCGACCTCAAGGCGCGCCTCGACGCGCTGCGCTCCGACGCCGAGCGGCTGCTGCGCGAGGGCGACCTCGCCGCCGCCGCGCGCATCCAGTACGGCGAGATCCCGGCCCTGCAGCAGCAGATCGCCGACGCCGAGGCGTCCGAGGAGGAGGTCGACGCGGATGTCGCACCGCAGGGCACGCCGATGATCGCCGAGAAGGTCGGCCCCGACGAGGTCGCCGAGGTCGTCGCGCAGTGGACCGGCATCCCCGCCGGGCGGCTGCTCGAGGGCGAGACCGCGAAGCTGCTGCGGATGGAGGAGGTCATCGGCGCGCGCCTCATCGGCCAGTCCCGCGCGGTGGCCGCCGTCTCCGACGCCGTGCGGCGTGCGCGCGCCGGCATCTCCGACCCCGACCGGCCCACCGGCTCGTTCCTGTTCCTCGGGCCCACCGGCGTCGGCAAGACCGAGCTCGCCAAGGCGCTCGCGGACTTCCTGTTCGACGACGAGCGCGCGATGGTCCGCATCGACATGAGCGAGTACTCCGAGAAGCACTCGGTCGCGCGTCTCGTCGGCGCCCCTCCCGGGTACGTCGGCTACGAGGAGGGCGGCCAGCTCACCGAGGCCGTCCGCCGCCGGCCGTACTCGGTGGTGCTGCTCGACGAGGTCGAGAAGGCGCACCCCGAGGTGTTCGACGTGCTGCTCCAGGTGCTCGACGACGGCCGCCTCACCGACGGCCAGGGGCGCACGGTCGACTTCCGCAACGTGATCCTCGTGCTCACGTCGAACCTCGGGTCGCAGTTCCTCGTGGACCCGCTGCTGTCGCAGGAGGCCAAGAGCGACGCCGTCATGGGCGCCGTGCGGGCGTCGTTCAAGCCCGAGTTCCTCAACCGGCTCGACGACGTGGTGCTGTTCGACCCGCTGTCGATCGAGGAGATCGGCCGGATCGTCGACCTGCAGGTCGAGGCGCTCGCTCGGCGGCTCGCCGACCGGCGGCTCACCCTCGACGTGACGCCCGCCGCGCGCGAGTGGCTCGCGCTCGAGGGGTACGACCCGGCGTACGGCGCGCGCCCGCTGCGGCGGCTCGTGCAGAAGCAGATCGGCGACCAGCTCGCCCGCGCGCTGCTGTCCGGGGACGTGAAGGACGGCCAGACGGTGGTCGTCGACCGCGAGGGCGACGCGCTCACGATCGCGTCCGGGGCGGCCGCACCGGTCCACACCTGACGCCTGTGTGCTGCGT
>JAEWCA010000350.1 GCA_023390875.1 Actinomycetes bacterium | reverse complement strand
GTGAACACCCGGTCGGCCCAGGCGCGGCCGGCCGTGTCGGTGAAGTTCGGCAGCGCGCCGGGGCGGGCCCACGGCTCGAGGCCCGCGTGGATGCGGGCGGCGTCGCGCGTCACGACCTGGGCGATCTCGGGGACGATCAGGCCGATCGTGAACACCATGTACGCCGCGTCGCGGTGCGCGAACGCGCACGCGTCCCCCTCGCGGACGCGCCCGCCGAGCTGGCGGACCTCGACCATCGCCTGCGCGGACTGCGCCTGCGCGCCGACGAGCTCGACGAGGCGGTCCACGCCGTCGGGCCCGAGGTCGTCGAGCAGCATCGTGGTCTCGTGCAGGGGCATCGGGTCGACCGGGTCGGCGTGGACGTCGCCGAGCGCGTGGTACGGCATGACGTCGACGGAGTCGAGCACCGCGTCGCCCGCGGAGCGGATCGCCTGGATCATCTCGGCGCCCACGCCGGGGTCGCCGGTCCAGGCGAACCGCACGTGCAGGGACACGCGACCGCGCAGCGGCTCGGGGAACGGGTCCATGTCGGGCAGGCGCATGACGGCGACGGACGTGGTGCCCTCCTCGGGCAGCAGCTCGCACCACACGGCCCACGTGCGCAGCACGCGGTCGACGTCGTCCCCGACGAACCACAGGCCGCCCGCGTAAAGCTCGGGCAGGTCGACGAGGTCGAGCTCGACGGCCGTGACGATGCCGAGCGAGCCCTTGCCGCCGCGCAGCCCCCAGAACAGGTCCGGGTGCTCGGTCGCGGACACGCGCCGGACGACGCCGTCGCCCGTGACGACGTCGAACGCGCGCACCGTGTCGGACGACAGGCCGTGCGAGCGGGCCACCGGGCCGAGCCCGCCGCCGGTGAGCAGCCCGACGACGCCGACGTCGGGCGACGACCCGCACAGCGCCGCGAGCCCGTGCGGCGCGCACGCCTCGAGCACCCGCTCCCACTTCACACCCGCACCGACGCGCACCCAGCGCTCGTCGGGGTGGACCGTGACCTCGTCGAACGCAGCCGTGTGCACGAGGATCGCCCCGCGCATCTCCTCGGTCGCGCCGTGGCCGGTGCCCTGCACCGCGACGGGCGTGCCGAACGCCGCGGCCAGGCGCAGCGTGCGGCTGACGTCCATGGGGGTGCGGGCCTCGACGACGGCGATCGGGCTGATCGCGTGCGTGAGGTTGCTCGTGCGGGTCAGCGCTGCGTAGCGGTCCGAGCCGGGCAGGTGGACGTCCGGCACGACGTCCTGGAGCGCACGGGCGGCGGCCGAGCCGGCGGGACGGTAGTCCGAGCCGATCAGGGAGCTGAGGATGGTCATCGTCGTCCTTCGTCGTCCTGGCCCGGGTGCGCGCGCGCGGTGTTCCGCGCGCCGGTCCCGGGTGGTGTCCGAGGCGCCGTGTCCGGCGCACGGGCAGAAGGGGACCTGCACAGCCGTCCAGATACATGCGACCGGACGGGCGTGGACCAGCACGGACGGGCGCGGACGCGCGCAGACGGCGCGGACGGTTCGGCGGGAGCAGCTCAGGCGGGCAGGGTCGCCGGGAGCACGACCGCGAACGTCGTGCCCTCCCCCACGGCACTGAGGATGTCGAGCTTCCCGCCGTGCGCCTCGACCACGGCCTTCGTGATCGCGAGCCCGAGGCCGACCCCGGGGATGGCCCGGCGGGTCGCGGTCGTCGCACGGAAGAACCGCGTGGTCAGCCGGCTGAGCTCGTCGGGCGCGATCCCGATGCCCGTGTCGGACACAGCGAGGCGCACGCCGCCGTCCACGGTCGGCGCGCACTCGACGACGACCTTCCCGCCGGCCGGCGTGAACTTGAGGGCGTTGGAGATGAGGTTGTCGACGGCCTGGGACATCCGCTGGGCGTCCGCGACCGCGGGCGACGGCTGCGCGACCACCTCGAGCGTCACGCCGGACTGCTCGGCGACCGGCGCCGCGGACACGACCGAGGCGCGCACCACGTCGGCGAGGTCGACGGGGTGCGGGGCGATCGCGAACGTGCCGGCGTCGACCTGGGCGGTGAGCAGCAGGTCGCCGACCAGGCGGAGCTGGCGGCGCGCGTTGCGCTCGATGACCTCGACGTACTCGCGCTGCTCGTCGGTGAGCTGGTCGGTGCCGTCCTGCAGCAGCTCCAGGTAGCCGAGCACGGACGTGAGCGGGGTGCGCAGCTCGTGGCTGACGAGGCTGACGAACTCGTCCTTGAGCCGGGCGGCCTCGTGCTCCTCGGTGATGTCCGTGGCGACGACGACGTAACCGGTGACGGTCCCGTCCGCCTCCGCCCGGCGGGTCACGGCGAGCCGGACGACCACCTGCGTCCCGTCCCGGCGCTCGTACGTCCAGTCCCGCATCTCGGGGCGGCCGGCGAGCGCGGGGGCGACGAGGGGGGCGAGCAGGGCCGCCGGCTCGTCGACCGACGACGTGTCCGCGAACAGCTCGCGGCGCCGGGCGTCGAGCTCGCTGCGCAGGTGGAAGTCGGTCAGCCGCATCCGGTGCACGACCTCGCCCTCGCCGTACCCGAGGAGCCGCTCGGCGCCGGCGTTGAACACCTCGACGAGCCCGCTCGCGTCGGTCGCGATGATGGCCTGCTCGGTGGCGGAGTCGATGACGGAGACGAGCTGGTCACGCGCCGCGCGCCGGGAGTTCGCGACGCGGGCCAGCTCGAGCGCGTCCGCCCGGGTCCGCTCGAGGAGCGCCTCCTGCGAGGCCCGCAGCATGTCGACCGACGCCGTGCGGGCGCGGAGCCGGTCGGTGATCTCGTCGACCGTGACGGCGACGACCACGGCGACGAGCGCGAGGTAGAGGCTGCGGATCACGAGGTTGGTGTTGATCTCGACGTTGTCGTCGACGACGACCGGCAGGAGGACCACGCCGATCATCCCGGCGGCGGAGATGACCACGCCGCGCCGGCCCGGCTGCGCGGCCAGGGCGACGACCGGCAGGAACACCATCGTGGTGTAGAACGACCCGACACCGCCCGTGCCGTACCGGAGGGACCCGACGGCGCAGATCTGCAGGATCGGCAGCACGTCCTGCCAGGCGACCGGCCACCGCCCCCAGGGCAGGGTGCGCGCGAGCACCACCTGCAGGAGGACGATCGCGACCGAGGCGTCGATCGCCCACGGGTACGTGTGCGGCACGGACGGCGACAGCAGCGTCAGCACCGCGACCACGTACACGAACAGGAACGGCAGCTGACGCTCCACGACGCCGGCGTCCGGCCCGAGGAACCTGCTGATCCTCACCAGGTAGCGCGAGCCGCCCTCGGCGAGGTCGTCGCGCACGCCCGGAACCTGCTCGGCACCCGCCTGCGACCCGGGCCCGGTAGGCGCCCGGACGACCGGCACCTCGCCGCTCACCCGGTCCCCCGGTCCGACCAGCCCGGGACCACCGCGTCGAGCGCCCCTCGCACGCCCGCGCCCGTGAACGGCTTGGGCAGCACCGCCTCGACCGTCGGGTAGTCCTCGGGGTCGAGCACCGACGTCACCACGACCGGCAGCCCGGGCCGGCGCTCGTGCAGCAGCCGGATGAGGGACCAGCCGTCCATGCCGGGCAGCCGCAGGTCGACGAAGGCGACGTCGACGGCGAGGTGGTCGTCGTCCTCCAGCGCGGCCTCGGCGCTCACGGCCTCGACGACCTCGCACCCGGCGCGGCGCAGGTGCGTGCCGAGCAGGGCCAGCTCGTCGGCCTCGTCGTCCACGACGAGCACCCGCACGCTCACTGCACGACCCCGTGCAGCAGCAGCATCGCCACGGTCACGGCCGCAGCGACCAGCCCGAGGAGCAGCAGCCGCCGCTCCCACCGGGCGTTGTGCCGCGTCTCGTCCTCGAGCGCGTCCGCCGTGAGCGTCGCCCAGCGTCGCTCGTCGTCGGTGCTCATCCCATCACCTTGCCCGTCTTCACGGTCTTGTCCCAGACCTGCGAGGCCCCCTGCCACTCCTTGACGTACGCGTCCAGCGTGATGGCGCACAGCACCGGGCCGAAACCCACCACGTACAGCAACGGCTTGGTGAGCCACCGGACGGCCGGCACGCCCTCGACGGTCTTGACCAGCCACGCGAGGCCCATCGCCAGGACCGTCCAGGTGTACAGCAGGAGCGTCCACAGCACGAGCCCCGTGTCGGTGAGCGTCAGCCCGAACCAGCCGGGCACCGTGGTCTCCCAGAACCCCGGGAACCAGGCCGCGACCATGACGACGAGCGCGCCGAGCCCCGGGAACGTGAGGCCCTCGAACCACGAGCGGCGGGCGCTGTCGGGGTCGATGAGCAGCGTCATCGTGGTGATGAAGACGTACGCGACGACCGCGACCCACCACAGGGCGCGGAACACCTCGGTCGCCGCGACGGCGTCGGACACGTAGAGCCCCACGAGCCCGACGGCGGCGAGCGTCATCGCGACGGGCAGCAGGTAGATCGAGAACCAGATGACGCCGAACTCGACCGAGCCGAGCCGGTGGTCGCGCGAGTGCCGGAACCACACCCGGCGGAAGCGCCTGGTGATGTGCACGTTCCCGCGGGCCCAACGCACCCGCTGCTTCCACAGCGCCCGCACGGAGTCGGGCTCCTCGGCGAGCACCACGGCGGACCCGTCGAACACGACGCGCCGCCCGTCGAGCTGCGTGAGGAACGTCGTGAAGGTGTCCTCCGCGAGCGTGGACGTGTCGATCCGGCCCCCGACGGCCTCGAGGTTGGCGCGCGAGTGCAGCTGCGCACCGCCGGCGAGGCACGCCATCGCGCCCATGACGTTCTGCGCGCGGCGGGCCGCCGCCTGGGCGGTCACGTACTCGTAGCCGATGAACCGGGCGACCGCGCCGGGGCGGCCGCTGCCCTCGCGGATGAACGCCGTGACGGCCCCGACCCGCTCGTCGGCGAGGTGGCGGGTCATGCGGCGCAGCGAGTCGGGCCGGTAGATGACGTCGGCGTCCATGATGAGCAGCGCCTGCATCCAGTCGTCCGCGAGCGCGACCTGGATGCCGTGGTTGAGGGTGTGCGCCTTGCCCTGGCCGCCCTGCTCGCGGCGCAGGTGCACGACGCGGCCGTCGTACTGGGCGGCCTTGGCGAGCACGACGTCCGGGGTGTCGTCGGTGGACGCGTCGTCGACGACGTACACGCGCAGCCGGTCCGGCGGGTACTCGAGCTGCATGAGCCGGTCGAGCGACGCGCCGAGCACCGCGCCCTCGTTCCAGGCGGGCACGACGATGACGACGTTCGGCAGGTACGGGCGCGAGCGGGACAGGTGGTTGCGGAACGCGTGCACGGGCACGAGCAGGTACTGGTAGACGCCCGCGAGGACGGGAACGACACCGAGGCCGACGAGGACGACGCACAGCGCGACGACCAGCGCGTGCCACGTGTCGTTCATCGGCGCCCGTCCGGCGTGCCGACAGGTGCGACCCAGGTGTAGACGCCGACGTCGGTCGCGACGTGCGCGTCCGTCGACGCGACGAGCTCGACACCCGCGGCGGCCCACCGGGTGGCGATGCGCTCGCGCGGGCACCGCCACTTCTCGTTGACCTCGACGGGGGTGCCCGTGGCGACCAGCACGTCCGCGAGCGCGTCGAGCAGGTCGTCGGGCACGTCGTCCTCGTCGAGCCCGATCTTCGGCAGCAGCGAGAACGGGTGCGCGAGCTGGGCCCGGCCGACGCGCCGGACGGCCCGGATGGTGGCGGTGACGAGCATCTCGACGGCGTCGGGCGGGGCGAACCCGTCGGCGATCATCTCGGTGACGACGCGCGGGCTCCACGGGCCGTCGGTGCCGGGGAACTGGTGGTCGGCGAGCAGCACGCGGTCGGCGCCGAGGTCGGTGCCGAGCGCGGCGAGCACGTCCGGGGGTGCGTCGACGGTGCCGGTCGCGTCGAGGATCTTCGCCCCGACGCCCGTGAGCACCGTCAGTCCCTCGACGGGCGGCAGCGCGCGGACCACGGACAGGAAGTCGGGGACGTACGTGGTGGTGAGCCGCACGTGGTCGACCATGCGGATCGTGTCGAGGCCCGCCGTGACGGCTGCGGCGAGGTTCTCGGCGGGCGTGCTCACGGCGTCGTCGGAGAACGACGAGTGCACGTGGTGGTCGCCGCGCGTCGACGGCGTGCCGGAGCGCTCGGGCGACGACCTCGGGCCGGGCACGGCGGGCATCAGCCGGGCAGGATCTCGTCGACCGGCAGGAACACGTCCTCGAGGTACCGCACGTTCGCGACCTCCCGGAAGTCGACCCGGTCGGGCACCGGGCGGCCGAGCACCGCGTCGAGCGTGAGGGACGGCATGTCGACGCCCGACGCGACCGTGAGCGGCATCGCGCCCGGGAAGCGGGGGTTGACCTCGAGCAGCGCGGGCCGCCCGTCGGCGTCCCGCTTGAGCTGCACGTTCGCGACGGTCGTGAGGCCGATCGCGCGCGCCACGGCCGACGCGGTCTCGACGAGCTCGTCGTCGTGCACCGTCACGCCCGCGACGGCGACGCCGGAGTCGACCCGCAGGCGGGCGCGCGGGACGGCCGCGATGACGTTGCCGTCGAGCCCGGCGAGCACGTCGACCGAGAACTCGTCGCCCGGCAGCATCTCCTGCACGAGCAGGTCCTCGTCGGCGTGCACGGCGTCGAGCTCGGCGGCCGTGAACACGGTCCGCACGCCGCGCGAGCCGGCGCCGCGGCGGGGCTTGACGATCACCGGGAAGTCCCAGCCGCTCACGGCCTGCGGGGTCCCGACGAGCTCCGTGCGCGGGACGCGGACGGTCCGCTCGCACGCGCGCGCGAGCGCGAGCTTGTCGAGGCACGTCTCCAGGGTGCTCAGCGCGGGCGACGCGAGCACGGTGCCGTCGGCAGCGAGCGCGTCGCGGACCTCGGCGAGGCGCGGCAGCTCGACGTCGACCGTCGGGAACAGCACGTCGATGCGGTCGTCGCGGCACATCTGCCGCACGGTGTCGACGAAGTGGTCGGCCCGCCCGGCCGGGACCAGCCGGCGGTACTCGGGCGGCACCAGGTAGATCGCGCTCGCCCAGCGGTCCATGTCGGCGGCGAACACCTCGACGTCGCCGCGCCGAAGCAGCGACCGGATGACCGCGACCCCCGCGGGGCCGCCCGCCCCTGTGACCAGCACCCGCGTCATCGCACCGTCCCGTCGTCCGTCGTCCAGCGCGCACCGCCCGGCTCGCTGGTCCTGTCGTGATCGTGCTCGGCGTGGCGCGCGGCGCTCACGTCGCCACGCCGTGCTCGCCGGGGAACTGCGCCTCGGACGCGACCGCGACACCCGCCGTGCCCGCCGACCCGGCGCGCGCGGTGAGCATCGAGGCGGCCCGGATCATCTCGAGCGGCTCCGCGAACTGCCCGGTGCCGAACCGCGACCAGTACCGGGCGGTCGCGCGCACGAGGTCGGGCTCCATGTAGTCGCGGTGCGCCTGCGACGCGAACGCGGCGAGCATGTCGAGCTTCGTCTCGACGAACCCGTCCACGGGGACGAAGCGCGTGGGCCGGAAGTCGACCGTGCACGACGGGCTCTGGAAGCACGCGAGCACCGGCACCTTGCGGGCGGCGATCTCGACGGCCTGGTGCACGGCCCGGTGGTCCTGGTGCCGGTCGTGCGACGAGTGCGTGTAGACGACCGTGGGCGAGACCTCGCCGATCGTGTCCTCGATCGTCGTGATGAGGCCCGACGCGGGGTCGAGGCGGGTGTCCTCGAAGTCGTGCAGGTACAGGCGCGCGCCGATGACGGCGGCCGACGCGAGCGCCTCGTGCCGGCGGATGTC
>JAEWCA010000339.1 GCA_023390875.1 Actinomycetes bacterium | reverse complement strand
TCACCGTGCTGGTCCTCGCCGTCGTCTGGGACAAGGCGATCGCGCACAGCGCGGTGAACCCGCCGCACGAGCAGGCCTCGACGAAGGCCCGCGGCCTCGGCTGGTTCGGCCGGCTCCCCGCGACGCCGCTCGGCGCCGTGACGGCCCGCTGCCTCACCTACTGGGTCCGCGACCCGCGCTACGCGATGTCGATCGTGTTCATCCCGGTGTTCCCGCTGATCCTGTGGGTCGTCGCGCCCGACAGCCAGCTGCTGCTGTTCGTCGGGCCGATCACCGGGTTCTTCCTGGGCTGGAGCATCTCGCAGGACGTCTCGTTCGACGGCACGGCCTTCTGGACGCACGTCGCCGCACCGCTGCGCGGCTGGACCGACCGGCTCGGCCGGGTGCTCGCGGTGTCGCTGCTCGGTCTTCCGGCCGTGCTCGTGTTCGCGGTCGTGCCGACCGTCGCGACCGGGCACGGCGCCGACCTGCCGACCGTGCTCGGCCTGTCCCTCGGGGCGTTCCTCACGTCGCTCGGCGTCGCGAGCGTCGCGTCCGCGCTCGTCGTCATGCCCGTGCAGAAGGTGGGGGAGAACCCGTTCGGGTCCCGCCAGGGCGGGTCGACGGCGGCGATGACGTCGCAGCTCGCCGGCTGGGCGGTGACGTTCGGTCTCACGCTGCCGACGATCGTGCTCGCCGTCGTCGCCGTCCGGCAGGGGTCGGCGCTGCTCGGGTGGCTCACGGTGCTCGTCGGGCTCGCGCTCGGGGCCACGTTCCTGGTGCTGGGTGTGCGGATCGGCGGTCGCGCCCTGGAGCGGAACCAGACGCGCTTGCTCAGCAGCCTCGTGTCGTTCCCCTGAGGACCTTCGCGCCCGGGCCGGTCCCGGCCGCCCCGTAGACTTGCCGCCCGTGGCTCTCACCATCGGCATCGTCGGCCTGCCCAACGTCGGCAAGTCCACCCTCTTCAACGCCCTCACCCGCGCGCAGGTCCTCGCGGCGAACTACCCGTTCGCGACGATCGAGCCCAACGTCGGCGTCGTCCCGCTGCCCGACCCGCGCCTGCAGGTGCTCGCCGACCTGTTCGGCTCCGAGCGGATCCTGCCTGCGACCGTGTCGTTCGTCGACATCGCGGGCATCGTCAAGGGTGCGAGCGAGGGCGAGGGCCTGGGCAACAAGTTCCTCGCGAACATCCGTGAGGCCGACGCGATCTGCCAGGTCACGCGCGCGTTCGCCGACCCGGACGTCGTGCACGTCTCGGGCGCGGTGAACCCGAAGGACGACATCGAGATCATCTCGACCGAGCTGATCCTCGCCGACCTGCAGACCCTCGAGAAGGCGGTGCCGCGTCTCGAGAAGGAGGTCAAGGGCAAGAAGGCGGACCCGGCGCTGCTCGCTGCGGCCGTCAACGCCCGGGAGGTGCTCGAGAAGGGCCAGACCCTGTTCGCCGCCGGCCTCGCGGACGACGAGCACGTCGCCCAGCTGCAGCTCATGACGAGCAAGCCGTTCATCTACGTCTTCAACACCGACGACGCCGGCCTCGCCGACACCGCGATGCAGGACGAGCTGCGCGCTCTCGTCGCCCCCGCCGACGCGATCTTCCTCGACGCCAAGTTCGAGTCCGAGCTCGTCGAGCTCGAGCCCGACGAGGCGAAGGAGATGCTCGCGGAGAACGGCCAGGAGGAGGCGGGCCTCGACCAGCTCGCCCGCGTCGGGTTCCACACCCTCGGGCTGCAGTCCTACCTCACGGCCGGCCCCAAGGAGGCCCGCGCCTGGACGATCCACCAGGGGTGGACCGCCCCGCAGGCGGCCGGTGTGATCCACACGGACTTCCAGAAGGGGTTCATCAAGGCCGAGGTCATCTCGTTCGACGACCTCGTCGCCGCGGGGTCCGTCGCCGCCGCCCGGGCCGCCGGGAAGGCCCGGATCGAGGGCAAGGACTACGTGATGGCCGACGGCGACGTCGTCGAGTTCCGGTTCAACGTCTGACTCGACCGATGGCGGACGGGACGCACGTGCTGGTCTACGACAAGGCCAAGTACCACGACGAGAGCGTGCACGAGGCGGGTCTGCCTCACCGGCACGCCGACCACCACCTCGTCTACTTCCTGCGCTGGCTCATCGAGAACGACCTCGTCAGCGACGAGATGACCAAGGGGGCGGCCGGACGGGCGCTCAAGCAGTACCGGTCGGGGCGGAAGTCGATCTTCTGGCTGTTCTCTTGGTGGGACCGGTGCCTCGTCTCCGACATGGTGTCTCCCGCGGCTCGACCGTTCGTCGACGCGTACCTCGACTACGAGCACGGCCAGTACCTCGACGACTACGAGAGCCTCCTCGTCGGGGAGCTGCCGTCGTTCTTCCACGTGGAGTACACGGACGCCGGCTACGCGGTGCTCGCGGCCCGCATCACCGAACGACGGGACCTCTGGCTCGCGAGCTGAGGCGACGCTCACCGAGCAGCCGGCCAGGCTGGTCGAGGCCTGAACGAGACAAAGGAGCGCACGTGTCGTACGTCGTGGATGTCGAGGACGTCTCCACCGAGGGGCTGGAGTCGTCCCCGGTCGCCGAGGCGCTCGCCGGCCTGCGGGCGAACGAGGCCCGGTACTTCACGAACAAGTACGACCACGTCTTCACGGTCGAGCCGGCGTCGGAGGCGCAGGACGAGATCGCGTACGTGCACCGCATCCTGCAGGACGAGCGGGACCTCGTCATCGCGTCGCGCCCCCTGGAGGCGACCCAGTTCGAGGTCGACGGCATCCGGTGGACGTACGTGTTCTACGAGTCGGGCCTGTCGATCAACGTGCTCTGGACGCTCGAGGACGGCGGCAAGCGGGCCGTCGGCTTCAAGCTGTCGGACGGCATGGACGTCCCGGTCGAGCTGGCCGAGCGGTTCAAGTTCGCCCGTCAGAGGTCGAAGCTCGCCGGCACGATCCGTGGGTCGTTCTTCGTGATCAAGGGCGAGTACTGACGCGGCACTCAGTGCCCGCGAGGCCCTGACTCGGCCCCGGCGATGTCCTCCTCGCTGAGCTCGATCCCGAGGTTCTTCTCCATCTCCTCGAGCGGCACGCCCTTCGTCTCGGGCATCACGAAGATGACCCACAGCAGCTGCCCGACCATGCAGACGAAGAACAGCGCGAACGCGGTGCCGCCGCCGAGGGCGGACGCGATCCCGGGGAACGTCCACGACACGGCGGCGGCGAACACCCAGTGGGTGAGGGAGCCGAGGGACTGCCCGCGGGCGCGGATGCGGTTGGGGAAGATCTCGGAGATGAACACCCAGATCACGGACCCCTGACCGAAGGCGTGCGCGGCGATGAAGACGACGAGCCCGGCGAGCACGAGCACGCTGGAGAACCCGGAGAACTCGCCGTCGAACGCGAAGAACACGATCGCGAGGGCGCCGAGGCTGACCAGGTACCCGATGGAACCGACGAACATGAGCCGTCGCCGCCCGATGCGGTCGATCACGGTGAGCGCGGCCATGGTGGCGACGAGGTTGACGAGCCCGACGACGACGCTCTGCAGGGAGGCGGCGTTGTCGCCGGCGCCGGCCATCCGGAAGATGTCGGGCGCGTAGTAGAGGATCGCGTTGATGCCGGAGAGCTGGTTGAACGCGGCGATCGCGAAGGCCAGCAGGATGACCCGCCGGTTCTGCCCGACGAAGAACGGGACACGCTTCGCGCCGTGCAGCTTGGCGAGCGCCTCCTCGATCTCGCCGATCTCGAACCGGGCCTCCTCGGGCGAGCCGGTCGTGCGGTCGACGACCGCGACGGCCTCGTCGCGCCGTCCGACGGAGAACAGCCAGCGGGGGGTCTCGGGGACGGTGAACAGGAGCAGGAAGAAGATGACGGCGGGGAACGCCATGACCATGAACATCCAGCGCCACGCGACGTCCTGGGACAGCGTGTTCTCGATGATGAAGTTGGACAGGTAGGCGAGCAGGATGCCGAGCACGATGTTGAACTGCACGAGCCCGACGAGCCGGCCGCGGTACTTCGGCGGGGCGATCTCGGCGGTGTAGATGGGGGCGACGACGGACGCGACGCCGACGCCGATCCCGCCGAGGAACCGGAACAGCATGAAGACCCAGAGGTCGGTGGCGAGGCCGCTGCCGAGCGCGCCGACGAAGTACAGGATGCCGATGAGGAACAGCACCTTGCGGCGGCCGTACCGGTCGGCGGGTCTGCTGGCGGTGAGGGCGCCGACGATGGTGCCGATGAGGGCGGTCGCCACGGTGAACCCGAGCATGAACCCGCCGATGTCGTAGACCCGTTCCAGGTCCTCGGTCGTCCCGGAGATGACGGCGGTGTCGAACCCGAAGAGGAGTCCGCCGAGGCCGGCGACGATGGCGCTTCTCAGCACGAGCCCGTTCATGGTGCCCCCTTGCGACCACGCGGGTGCGGGGGAGTGCGCTCCTGGCTCGACGTCGTGCTTCCCTGCCCCTGCCGTCATGGTCGACCCGCACGCCCGGGGTCGCACGTCGTCGGGGAATGCGCTTGGTGCCGGCTCGTACCCTGCGACGCATGGCGGACCGTGGCTTCGAGGACCCCCGGCTGGTCGCGACGTACGACGACCTGGACCCGGACCGGAGCGACCTCGACCTGTACGTCGCGGTGCTCGACGAGCTCGGCGCCAGGTCGGTGCTGGACGTCGGGTGCGGCACCGGGACGTTCGCGTGCCTGCTCGCGGCGCGCGGCCTCGTCGTGGTCGGGGTCGACCCGGCGGCGGCGTCGCTCGACGTCGCCCGGGGGAAGCCGGGGGCCGACGCGGTGACGTGGCTGCACGGCGACGCGACGACGCTCCCGCCGATGCAGGTCGACGCCGCCACGATGACGGCCAACGTCGCGCAGGTCTTCGTGACGGACGACGAGTGGGCCGCGACGCTCGATGGCGTGCGCGCCGCGCTGCGCCCCGGTGGCCATCTCGTCTTCGAGACGCGCGTCCCGGCGGTCGAGGCGTGGCGCGGGTGGACGCGGGACGCGACGTACGGGCGCACGGACCTGCGCGGCATCGGTGCGGTGGAGACGTGGAACGACGTCACCGACGTGCAGGGGGACCTGGTGACGTTCCGCTCCACCTGGGTGTTCGCGTCGGACGGTGCCGTGCTGACGTCGGACTCGACGCTGCGGTTCCGCGAGCACGACGAGGTCGTGGCGTCGCTCGACGCGGCCGGGTTCGTGGTCGTCGACGTCCGGGACGCACCCGACCGGCCGGGCCGCGAGTGGGTGTTCGTGGCC
>JAEWCA010000289.1 GCA_023390875.1 Actinomycetes bacterium | reverse complement strand
CCGCCGCCCGTGCCCAGCGCTCACGCCAGTCACCGATCGGCTCGACACCTGCCGCGCGGAGCCGGTGGTGCCCGAGGACGGACCACGCCGGGCGCGGGGCGGGCCGGACGAACGCCTCGGACGTCGTCGGACGGACCGCCTCGCCGGGCAGCCCCGCGGCAGTCACGACCTCCTGGGCGAACTCGAACCAGGACGCTTGTCCCGAGGCCGTCCCGTGGTAGGTGCCGGCGGGTGCGTGCGCGTCGACGAGACGGACGACGAGCTCGGCGAGGTCGCGGGTCCAGGTGGGCTGCCCGACCTGGTCCGCCACGACGTCGACAGCGCCCCGGTCGGCCGCGAGCCGGGCGATCGTCCGGGGGAAGCTCGGGCCGCCGGCGCCGTACAGCCAGGCGGTGCGTACGACGAGGTGGTCGGCGGCCTCGGCACGCACGGCCCACTCGCCTGCGGCCTTCGTCCGGCCGTACGCCGAACGCGGAGCCATCACGGCGTCCTCCGGGTACGGCACGTCCGCCTGCCCGTCGAACACGTAGTCGGTCGAGACGTGCACGACCCGCACCCCGTGGCGCGCCGCGACCCGGGCCACCACCTGCGCCCCGACCGCGTTCACCGCGAAAGCCTCGGCCTCGCGCGACTCGGCGTCGTCGACTGCGGTCCAGGCGGCGCAGTTGACGACGACGTCGACGCCGCCCGCGGCGGCCAACGCGGCCTCGACGGACGTCTCGTCGGTGACGTCGGCGTCCTGCCGGGTCGCCGCGACGACGTCCTGCCCGGAGTCCGCGACGACCTGCACGAGGTCCTGCCCGAGCATCCCGCCCGCTCCCACGACCCACCAACGCATGCGCTGTCCTGCCCTCTCTCGCCACCGGCTCGACGCCGCCCGCTCCCGGCTGGGCGGCAGGGCGACCCCTCACCCTAGTGGCGCATACTGGGTCCGCCCGAGACAGGACGACGAGAGGACGACACCCCCGTGGAGTACCGCGAGCTGAAGGTGCCCGGCAGCTGGGAGATCACGCCGAAGCAGTTCCGCGACCCGCGCGGCGCCTTCCTGGAGTGGTTCTCGGCACCGTCGTTCGAGGACGTCGTCGGTCACCCGCTGGCGCTGAGCCAGACCAACCTGTCGGTCTCGGCGGCGGGCGTCCTGCGCGGGATCCACTTCGCGGACGTCCCGCCGGGGCAGGCCAAGTACGTGACGTGCGTGCGTGGCGCCGTCCTCGACGTCGTCGTGGACATCCGGGTCGGCTCACCGACGTTCGGCCTGTGGGACAGCGTGCTGCTCGACGACGTCGACCGGCGTGCCATCTACCTGTCCGAGGGCTTGGGTCACGCGTTCCTCTCGCTCGAGGACGGGTCGACCGTGACGTACCTGTGCTCGACCGGCTACTCGCCCGGTCGCGAGCACGGCGTGGACCCGCTCGACCCCGAGATCGGCATCGACTGGCCGACGACCGACCGCGCAGGCAACCGTATCGAGGTGCTGCTGTCGGAGAAGGACGAGGCGGCGCCGAGCCTGTCGGCGGCGCGGGAGCAGGGTCTGCTGCCGACGCTGGACCCGGTCGAGGACTACCTCCGAGGGCTCCGCGCGGCGCGCTGACCCGAAGCGGGACGGACGGCGGCGTCGAGCGCGTCGAGGTGCGCGTCCGCCGACCGGGCCCAGGTGAACAGGGCGGCACGCTCGAGCGCTGCCCGCCCCAGCGCGGCCCGTCGTCCGGCGTCGTCCAGGAGGCCGCGCAGGGCCCGCCCGATGCTCGTCGCGTCGACCTCGGTGTACTCGACGGCGTCACCGCCGACCTCGGTCAGGGACAGCTCGCGCGACGTCAGGACCGCTGCCCCGCACGCCATGGCCTCGAGCACGGGGAGCCCGAAGCCCTCGCCCAGGCTCGGGTACGCGACCACCTGCGCACCACCGAGGAATCCGGCGAGGTCGTCGAGCGGCAGGTAGCCCGGCCGCAGCACCGTGAGCCCCGCCGGAACCGCATCCACGGTCGGGCCAACCTCGGTGTCCCAACCGGGGCCGCCCGCCAGCACGAGCGCGGGTGGTTCGGGCAGGTCCCGGACCGCGTCGACCCAGCCCCGGACGAGCGCCGGGACGTTCTTGCGGGGTTCGAGCGTGCCGAGGAAGGCCACGTAGCGGCCCGTCGGAAGGGCCAGCGACTCCCGGACCCGGGCCTGCTCGGCCTCGGGTACGGGACGGAACACGGCGGCGTCGACGCCGTGCAGCGCGACCACGAAACGGCTGCGGTCGGCGCCGGTGAACCGCACGACCTCGTCGAGCGTCGCCCGCGACGGCACCACCAGACGCGCCGCCCTGCGCACGGCCACCCGGATCGCCGTCCGGAAGAACACCGCCTTCACCCGAGAGTGCAGCTCCGGGTGGCTGAAGAACGTGGCGTCGTGCAGCGTGGCCACGACCGGCACACGGCTGAGGAGCGGGACCGTGTAGTGCGGGCTCAGCACCACGTCGGCGCGCTCACGCGCGGCGATGCGCGGCAGCGCGACCTGCTCCCAGATGAGCCGGACTGGCCGCCGGTCGATCGCCGCCGGCGCCACGAGCAGCGTGGCGCCCGGGACGAGCGAGCGCATGGTCCGCTCGTCGCGGCGCTGCACGACGACGACCAGGTCGGCCCGGTCGCGGGCGGCCATCGCCGGCAGGACCGCGTCGAGGTACCGGCCCACACCCCCGCGGTCGGGCGGGACCGCCGTCGCGTCCACGAGGACCCGCAGCCGTCCGTCCCCGCCGTCCCGCCGCAGCCCGTCCTCGTCTCGCACCGCGCCAGCGTAGTCGCTCGCCCGCGAGCGCCCCGGACGGGCGGCGGACGGCCGCGGGCCTGCGGCTAGCATCGCGGGGTGCCCACGACAGGACCCGGTCCGACCACCCCGCTCCGGGTCACCATGGTCGCCGAGCAGTGCTGGCAGCCCGTCCCGGGCGGCTCCGGGACCTACGTGCGGCAGCTCTCCGACG
>JAEWCA010000576.1 GCA_023390875.1 Actinomycetes bacterium | reverse complement strand
ACGGCGAGCAGCACAGGCGGCTGGTCGGCGGTCCCGGTGCCCGCGAGCAGCCCACCGCCGCCGTCCGTCCGACCCTGCGCGGGCACAGGGAGCACGAGCGCGCGGGTGGCGACGGTGCCGTCGACGGTCCCCTCGGGGGTCGCGGCGACGACGTCCACGTGCACGCCGGGCCGCAGGAGCGCGGCGACGGCGGGATCGGCGAATCGGACGCCGACGACCACGGTGCCGGCGGGTCCGTGCACGTCGTCGGGCACGAGCAGGCCGGGCACGACGGGCACGCCCGCACCGACGGGGACGGCTGTCGATTCGCCGACGACCTCCGACGGGCGCGCGTACGTGCGATCGGGTGCGACCGCCGTCGGGAGGTGCCGGACCGCGACGTCGGCTGACGTGAGCGCGGACCCGGCGTCGAGGTCGTGCACCGCGACGACCACGGGCACCGTCGGCGGTGAGGGGGGCCGCAGCGTCGCGGTGACCGCGGCCGCGGCGGTCCCGAGGCAGAGGGCGACGACGACGAACCGGCCGCGCCACAGCAGCGCCCGCCAGGCGAGCGACCGCTGCGCGCGTCGAGCGCTGGTCGACCGTGAGGGGGGAGTCGGTGCGGCGGGGTCGTGAGGCATGCCCGGACGCTAGGCGCGAGCGGACCCGGGTCGAGCGCGCCGCAGGGGCCTCAGTGGGTCAGGCGGGCGGCCGCAGGGCTGTGGTCACGTCAGGGGCGCAGAGCGGCCAGGTCCGAGCGGCGACGCCCCGCGGTCCCGACGGCGTCAGGGCACGCCGTGACGCGCACACGACGGCGTCAGCGGTCGCCGTCAGGCGGAGGCGGCAGGCGCCGACGCGGTGCTCGACGACGCGGACGACGCGCCCGCCCCCGCGGTCGCGGGCGTGCTCGAGGACGTCGTCCCGGACGCGCTGCTCGTCGACGAGTCCGACGACGAGGCCGAGGCGGGGATCGAGGAGCTCGACTTCGACCCGGACCCGGACCGCGCGTCGTTGCGGTAGAACCCGGACCCCTTGAACACGACCCCCACGGACGAGAACACCTTGCGCAGGCGTCCCTCGCACTCGGGGCAGACCGTGAGTGAGTCGTCGCTGAACGACTGCTGGATCTCGAAGGCGTGGCCGCACGCCGTGCACGCGTAGGCGTAGGTGGGCACTGGGTCTCCTGACACTCTTCCTGCTGGTCGGGCCGTCGACGCCGGGGCCGGGCACCTGGCACTCGCGTCGTCCGAGTGCCAATCGTAACGGTTCGGCCGCGCGCGGCATTCCGCCGGGGGTTGCGGGACGAAGGCGTCAGGTCGGGCCAGTACCCTCCGAAGCGTGCCTCGTCGTCGCCTCGTCCGTCTCTCCGTCATCGGCATCGCCGCACTGCTGGTCCTCGGGCTGGTCGCGACGGCGGTCGCAGCCGTCGTCGTCGTCCGCCGTCCGCTGCCGGAGGTGTCGGGCGAGGTGGCGATCCCGGGCCTGGACGACACGGTGACGGTGACGCGCGACGAGCGCGGGGTGCCGACGATCACGGCGACCACGTCGGCGGACCTGTTCCGGGCGCAGGGCTACGTCGCCGCGCAGGACCGGTTCTTCGAGATGGACTACCGCCGCCACGTGACGGCGGGCCGGCTCTCGGAGCTGGTCGGCGAGAACGCGGACGCGCTCGAGGCCGACAAGGTGATCCGCACGTTCGGCTGGCGCCGCGTCGCGGAGCAGGAGTGGGACCTCGTCGACCAGCGCACGCGCGACGCGCTGCAGGCCTACGCGGACGGCGTCAACGCGTACCTGGAGCCGCGGGACCCGTCGCAGATCGCGGTCGAGTACTCGGTGCTCGGCCTGCAGGTCGACACGGCGAAGCCGGAGCCGTGGGACCCGGTGGACTCGCTCGCGTGGCTGAAGGCGCTCGCGTGGGACCTGCGGGCCAACTACGACGACGAGCTGGACCGTGCGGTGACGTTCGCGTCGGTGCAGGACGTGGCGCGGGTCGACGAGCTGTTCCCGACGTACCCGCAGGACGTGAACCAGCCGATCCTCGGCGCGGGCGACGTGCTGACGTCGGTGCAGCCGACGGCCGCGCAGGCGGGTCTCGACCTGGCGGACGACGACCTGCAGCGCGCCCTGGCGTCGGCGCAGCGCGCGCTCGACGCGGTGCCGCACCTGGTCGGCGACGGCGCAGGGCTCGGGTCGAACTCGTGGGTCGTGTCGGGCACGCACACGCAGTCGGGGGACCCGATCCTCGCGAACGACCCGCACCTGGGCATCTCGGCGCCGGGCATCTGGGCGCAGGTGGGCCTGCGCTGCGCGCCCGTGACGTCCGACTGCCCGTACGACGTCGCCGGCTTCGCGAACGCGGGGATGCCGGGCGTCGTCATCGGGCACGACGCGCACCTCGCGTGGGGCCTGACGAACCTCGGCGCGGACGTCACGGACTTCTTCCTCGAGCGGGTCGACGACGGCACCACCGTGGTCGACGACCACACGGCCCCGATCACCGAGCGCCAGGAGACGATCAAGGTCAACGGCGGCGACCCGGTGCGCATCACGGTCCGCGAGTCGGTGCACGGGCCGATCGTGTCGGACGTCCTCGACCTGCCGCAGGTGGGGCGCGCCCCGACGACGGGCGGCACGGGACGCTTCGAGGTGGCCCTGGCGTGGACCGCGCTGCAGCCGGGCCACACGGCGGACGCGCTGCTCGCGATGAACACGGCCCGGGACGCGTCGGACGTGGCTGCGGCGGCCGCGCTGCTCGAGGTCCCGGCGCAGAACATCGTGTTCGCGACGACCGACGGGCACATCGGCTACCAGGCGCCCGGCCGCATCCCGGTGCGCAAGGTCGTCTCGGGCGGCCCGGTGCCGTCGGACGGCTCGTGGCCGCGTCCCGGCTGGGACAGCGCGTACGACTGGCAGGGCTTCGTCGACCCGACGACCATGCCGCACACGCTCGACCCCGCGGACGGGTTCGTCGTGGCGGCGAACCAGGCGGTCACGCCGCAGGGCGTCGGCCCGTTCCTCACGGGCGACTGGGACTACGGGTACCGCGCGCAGCGGATCCGCGACGAGCTCACCGGGATGGTCGAGTCGGACCACAAGATCACGGTCGACGACATGAGCGCGCTGCAGATGGACCAGCGCAACCCGTACGCGGAGGTGCTGGTCCCCACGCTGGTGGGCCTGCACATCGCGAACGACTACGACGACGACGGCCAGGACCTGCTGCGCAGCTGGGACCTGGTGTCGAGCGACGACTCGGCGGCGGCGGCGTACTTCTCGGCGGTGTGGGCGACGGTCCTGCGGCTCGCGTTCGCCGACGACCTGCCCGACGGCCACGCGCCCACGGGCGACTCGCGCTGGCTCGAGGTCGTCCGGCGGCTGCTCGACTCGCCGTCGTCGCCCTGGTGGGACGACAAGTCGACACCGGGCGTCGTCGAGGGCCGGGACGAGGTGCTGACGCGCGCGATGGTGTCGGCGCGTCGCCAGCTCACGCAGCAGCTGGGTCGGCAGGCGACGGACTGGCGCTGGGGCCAGCTCCACGTCGCGGCCCCGGAGCACGCGGTGCTGGGCGGCGACTCGGTGCCGTGGCTGGTGCGGCGGCTCGTCAACCCGACGCCGATCGAGGTGGGCGGCGGCTCGTCGATCGTCGACGCGACGTCCTGGGACGCGAGCTCCGGCTCGTACGAGGTGACGTCGGCGCCGTCGATGCGCATGGTCGTCGACCTGGGCGACCTGGACTCGTCGACGTGGGTGAACCTCACCGGCACGTCCGGCCACCCGGCGAGCGTGCACTACACCGACCAGTTCGACGCGTGGGCGCACGGCCGGACGTTCCCGTGGCCGTTCACGCGCGCGGCGACGAACGCGGACGCGACGGACCGGCTGACCCTCACCCCTCAGGAGCCCTGAGGCGGGCGGTCAGCGGATCGGCTGCCACCCGTCCGGCGTCGCGACGACGTCGACGGTGCGGTCGTGCCGCTCGCGCGGCAGGGGCCGGACGGCGGCGTCGTAGACCTCCTCGGGGAACACGAC